>VAYL01000005.1:4431-4970 GCA_005884305.1 Actinomycetota bacterium | reverse complement strand
ATCCTGTACTGCGACCACGGCTTTCACGGACTCACGATGGGCGCGCTGTCCGTGAACGGGAATCCGGAGTTCCGCGAGCGCTATGGGCCGTTCCTGCAGGGTTGCGACTCAGTTGCGTTCGGGGATCTCGATGCGCTGCGGCGGGAGCTGGCGGTTGGTGACGTGGCGGCCTTTCTCGTGGAGCCGGTGCAGGGGAAGGGCGTAGTCATCCCCCCGCCCGATTATCTCGCCGAAGCCCAGGAGCTCTGCCGCCGCCACGGGACGATTTTCTGTGTGGACGAGGTGCAGACCGGCTTGGGCCGCACCGGGCGCTTGCTGGCGCTCGAGCACTGGGGCCTTGAGCCGGACATGATCCTGGTATCGAAGGCACTCTCCGGCGGCTACGTGCCGGTCGGCGCGATCCTCAGCTCGCGTGATGTCTTCGACCGGGTCTTCGACTCGATGGAGCGCTCGGTGGCCCACGGGTCGACGTTCGGCCAGAACGACCTTGCGGCGGCGGCCGCGCTGGCGACCCTGTCGGAGATCGACGACGCCGGGCT
>VAYL01000005.1:3868-4342 GCA_005884305.1 Actinomycetota bacterium | reverse complement strand
AGCTCGGTCCCCCGAGCGGTGGCGCAGGGCGGCGGATCTGGGACTCGGTCGAGCGCCGGCAGCCGGGGCTCGCGGCGCAGCTACTCGTAGTGCCCCTGTTCCGCGACCACCGCATCCTCACCCAGGTCGCGGGACATCACATGAACGTCGTCAAGGCGCTCCCCCCGCTGGTGATCGCGGAGGAGGAGATCGACCGCTTCGTGGATGCCGTCGATCAGGCGGTCGGGCGCTTCGAGTCGCTCGGCCGCTCGATGGCGCGGCTCACCCTGGGTATGGCGTGGCGCGGGCTTCGCGGCCGGCCGGGTCGGGCTGGAGTGGCGCCGCCAGCCGAGCCCGCCTAGCGCAGGCCTACTGGCTGAACGCCGCGCGCAGGGACTGCTTGAACGACTTCGTCGTCTCGAGGACGGCGGTGGGCTCATAGCCGCAGTGGGCCATGCAGTTGTCGCAACGCGGATCGCGACCCCGGCCGTACTT
>VAYL01000005.1:3208-3735 GCA_005884305.1 Actinomycetota bacterium | reverse complement strand
AGTGTGATTGAGGCGCCACTTCTTGCGCTTGCCGTCAGCGAACGCCTTGCTGAAGAGCTCGTGCGTTTCCTTGACCCCCAGGAAGTGGTCCTGGTCCGGCGCCTTCTCGTAGGCGTAGGCCGGCGAGATCATCATCTGGTCGACCTCGAGCTCATCGTTGATGAAGTCGAGGACCTGACGGACGGTGTCCGGCGAGTCATGGGTGAAGAAGGTGGTGTTCGTCGTCACGCGGAAGCCCTTCGCCTTCGCCGCCTTGATCGCCGAAACGGCCTTGTCGAAGACGCCCTCGCGCTCCACCGACGCGTCGTGGCGCTCGCGCATTCCGTCCAGGTGGATCGCCCAGGCGAAGTACGGGGTGGGCTCGAAGAGGTCGAGCTTCTTCTCCATCAGGAGCGCGTTCGTGCACAGGTAGACGAACTTCTTGCGCGCGATCAGCTGGCGGGCGATCTCGTCGATCTCGGGATGGATCAGCGGCTCGCCGCCCGCGATCGAGACCATTGGCGCGCCGCTCTCCTCGATCGCCCCGA
>VAYL01000005.1:458-3176 GCA_005884305.1 Actinomycetota bacterium | reverse complement strand
GGTTGCACTGATACAGCGGCTCGAGCTCCACGAGGAGGGGGAATTTCTCCCGCCGGGCGAGGCGCTGCCGGGCGAGGTACGACGCGGTCCTGAGGCTCTGTCTCAGTGGAACTGCCATACGCCGGTCATCCTTTCAGTTCGGCCGGTAGGCCGAATCGGACATTCTCGCTGATCCCGTCGTTCTCCATCACCTCGAGGGGCCCGAGGGCAGTAAGCGAGGTTACGAGATTCTGCACGATTCGCTCGGGCGCCGATGCCCCCGCGGTCACGCCGACCGTGCTCACGCCTGCAAACCAGGCCGGATCGACGTCCCCGATCCCGTCCACGAGATGCGCTGGGCACCCGGCGCGCTCCGCCACCTCCACGAGCCGCATCGAGTTCGACGAGTTCGGCGAGCCCACGACGAGGATCGCATCGCATTCGGTGGCGAGAGCCCGGACGGCGTCCTGGCGGTTCTGGGTCGCGTAACAGATGTCGTCCGTGCGGGGGCCGGCCAGCCCCGGGAATCTCTCCCGCAGCGTGTCGACGATCTCGCTCGTCTCGTCGACGGCGAGTGTGGTCTGGGTCAGGTAGGCGACCCGGTTGGGATCCTCCGCCTCCACCTCGCGCGCCTCGTGGATGTCCTCGATGAGCCGGATCGAATCCGGCGCCTCGCCGAGGGTCCCTTCGATCTCGTCGTGGCCGGCGTGGCCGACCAGCATGATCGTGTAGCCGTCGCGACTGAACCGCCGCGCCTCGGCGTGAACCTTGCTGACGAGCGGGCAGGTTGCGTCGATCACGTCGAGCTCGCGCATCTCGGCCGCCTCGCGCACGCTGGGCGAGACGCCGTGTGCAGAGAAGACGACGCGTGCGCCTTCCGGCACGTCCTCGACCTCGTCGACGAAGACCGCTCCGCGCCGCTCCAGGTCGCGGACGACGTGCGTGTTGTGGACGATCTGGCGGCGGACGTAGAGCGGTGCGCCGTAGCGTTCGAGGGCCCGTTCCACGACGTCGATCGCCCGCTCCACACCGGCGCAGGACGCTCGCGGGTTGGCCAGGAGCACCTTCCGAGACCCGGTCGCATCACTCCACCGCGCGAGCACCTCGGCCACACGCGCGAGCGTCCGGTATGCGCGAATCGCGCCGGTCGCGGTGGCAACCGGCCGGTGCAGGTCGCGCTCGGGCGTGTCGACGATGGTCCGTACTACGGCCCACGGGCGCTCAGAGCAGCCTCGCGCGAGCCATGCAGATTCCATGTCGACGGCAAGGGCACCGGTGGCCGCAAGGCGTTCTCTCTCCGCGCCGAACACGAGGCGCGGCGCCGAGACGATCGGCCCCGTGTGCACGCGAAGCCCGGCGCGGCGAAGCATCGAGGCCACGAGCTCGGTCGCGGCACACTCCAATGGCTCGTCCGCCCCGCGCACCTCGGTGGCGACGACGACGTCGCCCGGCTCCATCTCGGCGGACAACGCACCGGCGAAGCCGGTCACGGCGACCACGCGCCCCGGCACATGACCGATCCGGCCGGCGGCCGTCCGGGCGCGCCGCCCGCCCATTCCGGTGCGGACGATGCGCGCGGCCGGAGCCCCGCGCCGCAGCGCGCGCGCCTCGAAGCGCATTGGCACCGCGAGGACGAGCCCCTCCCCTGCCGGATTCACGCCATGACCTCCTCCGCGAGCCGCGCTCGCTCCCGGACTCGCAGGGCCTCGCGTGCCGCGTTCAGCCCACTTCGAACCGCCCCCTCCATCGTCGCGGGCCATCCGGTCGCGGTCCACGCTCCGGCGAGCGCCAGGCCATCGATCCTCGTACGCGCGCCCGGCCGGAGCCGACCCACACCGGGCGCCGAGCGGAACGTCGCGTTGTGCTCGCGCACGACCTCGAACCGCTCGATGCGGGCATCCCGCGCCCGCGGCAGGAGCTCGCGCAGCGCCGGAACGTAGAGGTCGTGAAGTTCGTCCCGGCTCATCCGCGCCTCGCGGTCGGCGCCCGACAGGGAGATCGCCAGGTGCTGACCGTCGGAGGCGCCGCTCTCGCCAGTGCGATCGAACAGCCATTGCACGGGCGATCGCACGCCGGCGGCGAGCTCGAAGTCGGTGACGCGGCGGTCATAGACCACATGCAGGTTCACGATCGGCGAGGCGCCGAGCCGCTCAAGTCGAGCCGGATCGTCCAGCGCTCCCTCGGGGAGGATGTCCGCTGTCCGAGCGTGTGGAAGCGCGACGATGATCGAATCCGCCGCGACCTCGTCCTCGGCGCCCTGGACGGTGAACTCGCCGGAGCTGCCGACCTCTACGCGCTCGGCCCGCCAGCCGGTGCGAACATCGACCCCGGCGGCGCGAAGCGCGCGGGCGCTCGGCTCGCCGTGGACCTGCGAGAGCGGCAGCCGCGCGTAACCGACATCACCGGCAGCGGCGTCGTGGAGGAGCCCGGTCTGGAACACGAACGCGGCCATCGCGAGCGATGCCTCGTCCGCGCTGATGTTCAAGGTCGGGAGCGCGATCAGGTTCCAGAGCGACTCGGTCGCGCCCGGAGACTGAGCGTTGTCCTCAAGCCAGGCGCCGAATGTGCGCCGGTCGAGGCCGTCGTCGGCGAGGTCGAGCCGCGACAGCCGGCGCGCGGCGCGTGCGGCCCTGACCCGTTCGCGGATCGAGAGGTGCCCGTATGTGGCGAGTGCTCCCGTCAGGTGAAGCGGCGCGGGGAGCCGGCCGCGGCGAAGCCATTGGACCTGGCCGCCGGGGG
>VAYL01000005.1:0-417 GCA_005884305.1 Actinomycetota bacterium | reverse complement strand
AGGAGCGCGCGGTAGGCGGTGCAGCAGCGCAGGAAGACGTGCTGGCCGTTGTCGAGAAGCATCCCGTCGCGCTCGAACGAGTAAGCGGCGCCGCCGAGCCGCGGGCGAACCTCGACCAGCGTCACCTCCGCGCCGCCGTCGGCACAGGAGAGCGCCGCCGCGATCCCCCCCAGGCCGCCTCCCACGACCGTGACCCTCACGCGCCCGCTCCCGCGAGGCTCCGCGCCGCCACCCACGCCTTCTCCCAGGCCGGGAGGGACACGCGGCGGTCCATGATCTGGTGCGGGTCGCGCTCGATCTGGCCGAGGATGCGGCGGTAGATGCCGGTCATCGCGCGCACGCAGGCCTTCGAGCGGGCGTCGAGCAGCGGCAGCAGTCCGAGCCCGCGATCGAACCATTCCCGCCCGCGCCCGGCCT
>VAYL01000260.1 GCA_005884305.1 Actinomycetota bacterium | reverse complement strand
CCGTCGCCCGCGTCCAGGGGTGAGCGGCCCGGAGCGCGGCCAGGATCGCGCGCGTTGCCGGCGAGCGGTTCAGTGTGTAAAAGTGGATCCCGGGCGCGCCGCGCGCCAGGAGATCGGAGCATTGGAGAGCCGCGTAAGCGACTCCTAGCTCGGCAACCGCTTCCGGGTCGGCGGCGCGCTCGCTCAGCTCGCGCTCCATCTCGGCCGGGATCGACGCCTCGCAGAGCTCCGTGATCGTCTTGATCTGCTTGTACTGGGTGAAGGGCATGATCCCCGGGATGATCGGCACCGCGATCCCGGCCGCCCGCACCTCCTCGACGAAGTCGAAGTAGAGCTCGTTGTCGTAGAAGAGCTGGGTGATCAGGAAGCTCGCGCCGGCGTCGACCTTGCGCCGCGCGAACTCCAGGTCCTGCTCGAGGCTCTCGGCCTCCGGATGCACCTCGGGGAAGCAGGCGGCGCCGATGCAGAAGTCGAACTGGTCCCTGATCGTCTCAATCAGCTCCACCGAGTGATGCAGGCCCTCGGGGTGGGGCCGCCACTCGGCCTCGCCCCGGGGCGGATCGCCGCGGAGCGCGAGGACGTTCTCGATGCCACAGTCGCGGAGCTCGCCGAGGATCTCGATGACCCGCTGGGTCGGCTCGCCCACGCACGACAGGTGCGCCATTGCCTCGATGCCGAGGTCCTCCTTGATCCACTTGGTGATCTCGACCGTCCGGTCGCGCGTAGAGCCGCCGGCTCCGTAGGTCACGGAGACATAGTCCGGGCGGTCGTCCTTGAGGACGGCGAGCGTGTTCTCGAGCGTCGCCTGTCCCTCGTCGGTCTTCGGCGGGAAGAACTCGAACGAGAAGACGGGCCGGCGCTCCTCGAGGATCCGGTCGATACGCATCGGCCGGAAAGGCTAGCCGTCGCCCGGCGGGATGATGTCCAGTCCGGTCGCGACCGTCTCCCGGCTGCCCAGCCGATACTGCACGTCGACGGAGTCGTTCTTGCCGTAGCTGCCGAAGAGGCCGAGGAACATCGCCGTCCAGCGCCCGGCGCCGAGGCGCTCCTTCTCGAGCGGGCGGGAGAAGAGGAGCTGGTGGCCGCGGACCTCGTAGTCCTCGCCCTCGGTCTGGGGGACGCCGTTCACGAAGACGCGATAGGGCCGCTCGGCGCCGCGCGGGAGCGGCACCCGCCAGCGCAGCTCCGTCACGACAGCTCCCTGCGGAGGGCGTCGAACGCCGATTCGCCCCGGCGCTGCTCGATCAGCCGGCGGCGGAGCTTCCCGGTGAACGCCTCGCTCGAGCCGTCGCCGCGCACGTCCACGCCGGCGCGGAGCCGACCCGGGCCGGACAGCTCGAGCCTGGCGATCACCTGCTGGGCCGGGGTGATCCGCTGCATCAGCCGGCCGCCCACGGGCCTGGCGGCGGCGTTGCTCGCGAGCGCGTGGGCTCGTCGCTCGATCGACGCCAGGGCCTCCACGCGTGTCTCGCAGCGCTCGCGGTCGACCCTCGGCCCGCTGCGAACCGTCACCGTGAACACGATCGCCGNCCGTGAGACTATGCGCTCGTGGGGGGTTTGCGATTGGAGCGCCGCGCGGCGCTGTGCGCGCTGCTCACCTGTTCGCTCGCGCTGGTCGCGGCCTCCCAGGCTCGCGCCGAGAGTCGGGCCGCCTGGACCCAGCGCGCGCTCGCGCTCCAGTACTCGCTCGCGAGCGACGTGCCCTTGCGCAACGCGCCCTGGGTCTACACGCACAACTCCTTCAACAGCAAGGCCGAGATGGGCCCGACGCTGTCCGACACGGACCAGAACCAGCGGATCTCGATCACCGATCAGCTCGATCACGGCGTGCGCCACCTGGAGATCGACACGCACTGGTTCCACAACCAGGCGGTGGTCTGCCACGCCCTCGACAACCACTTCGGCTGCTCGATCGAGAAATCGCTCAGGACGGTGCTCGGCGAGGTACGCGTCTGGCTGCGCGCGAATCCGACACAGGTGCTCCTGATCTACCTGGAGTCGCACCTCGACAACGAGACCGGCTACGGCGCCGGGGCGGCGGCGATCCAGCAGACGCTCGGCGACCTCGTGATGCGCCCTCCCGGGGGCGGGTCGGAGTGCGCGCCGCTGCCGCTGTCCCTGACGCGCGACGAGATCCGGGGCAAGAGGAAGCAGGTCCTGCTGATGGGCCCCTGCGGCGTGGGCAAAGCCTGGCAGAGCTGGGTTTTCGACGAGAGCCTGCGCAAGACGGGGCACACCAACGCCACCTTCCGGCCCTTCCCCGACCGCGGCCCGGACTTCACGCGCCGGCAGTACATCCGCTACTACGAGGACTCGACCAAGCTGACGCAGACGACGAACGCCGGCGGGACTGACCCCGTCACCGCGCCGATCGCGACGGCGATGATCCGCTGCGGCGTCGACGTCATCGGCTTCGATCAGCTGCTGCCGGACGACCCGCGCCTGACTGCGGTGGTCTGGAGCTGGGCGCCCGGCGAGCCCGGCTCCGGCTCCTGCGCCCTCCAGCGCAGCGGCGGTCGCTGGGTCTCCCGGCCCTGCGGCGAGCGCCACCGGGTGGCGTGCCGCGACCGCGGCCTGGGCTGGCGGGTGCCGAAGGGAACCGTCCCCGCGGCGTCCGCGCCCCGGCTATGCGCCAGCCCGCGGCTGCGAAGCGCCGTGCCCCGGACCGGCTACGGAGGCCAGCTGCTGCGGGTCGCGCAGCAGCGCGCCGGCGCCGCGTCCGTCTGGCTCGGCTACCGCCGCGCGGGTGGGACTTGGCAGCGCTACGAGCGGGCCGGCTGCGGGCCGCGTCTGGCGCAGCCGCGGCGGCGCTGGCCGGTGCGCAATGGCGTGGCCCGCTTCAGGGTGCGGCTGCGCTTCGCCTGCACCGGCGAGCGGCTTCACCGCCGGATCGTGGTCCGCGGCGACAAGCGGCTCGTCCGCGGGCGCAGCTTCGCGCTCGTCAAGGTGCCGGTCCGTCGCGGCACCCGCAGGTTGCGCGTGCGCTACCGCTACGGCGGCCGGCGGCACCGCGCGACCGTACGGCTGCGGCTGCGGCGCTCGGCCTAGCCGCCGATTGCGCTCATCGTGCGGGGCGGCTGCCTGAAGCCGGCCTCGCCAATGTGGTGCTTCAGCTCCTTGCGCCAGACCGCGTCGCGCACGACCGTCTCCAGCTCGTCGTCGGAGGCGCCCGAGCGGAGCGGCTCGCGCATGTCCGTCTCGTGCAGCGAGAAGAGGCAGGTGCGGAGCTTGCCCTCCGCCGTCAGCCGGACGCGGTTGCAATCGGCGCAGAACGGCTCGGACACCGGGTTGACGAAGCCGATCTCGCCGCTGCCGTCCTGGAAGCGGAACACGCGTGCGGTGGAGTGCGGCTCGCGCGGCAGCTCCTCGAGCGGGTGGACGCCGTGGATGATCGCGCGCAGCTCGTCGCCGGTGAGCACGGCGTCGGGCTCCCAGGCGTGGTCGGCGTCCAGCGGCATGAACTCGATGAAGCGCACCTGGAACGCCGTGGAGCGGGCGAACTCGGCGAACGGGATCGCCTCCTCCTCGGTGAAGCCGCGCATCGCGACCGCGTTCACCTTGATCGGCCGCACGCTCTCGTGCCGCGCGATCGACTCGAGCCCGCGCAGCACCTGGGGAAGCGAGTCCCGGCGGGTCATGTGGAAGAAGCGGTCGCGCTGGAGCGAGTCGATCGAGACGTTGGAGCGCGTCGGCATCGCGCTCGAGCAGGTAGCCGTTGGTGGTGAGCGAGAGGTCCTCGACGCCCGGGATCGCCGCGAGCATCCCGACCAGCTTCGGGAACTCGCGGCGCACGAGCGGCTCGCCGCCGGTGAGCCTGATGTCGCCGACGCCCATCTCGGCCAGCAGGCGGACGACCCGCTCGATCTCCTCGAAGCGGAGGATCTCCTCGCGGTCGAGCCAGGGCAGGCCGTCGGCGGGCATGCAGTACTGGCAGCGGAAGTTGCAGCGGTCGGTCACGGAGACGCGCAGGTCGGAGATGACCCTCCCGTGGCCGTCGACGAGCGGCGATCGCGTCACACGCGAAGGTTACCTTGACCCCGGTGGAGCTCCCAGCGATGGAGATCTCCGCGCCCACGCGCGGCAACCGCAAGCTCGAGGCCCTGTTCGCGGCGGCCAGCGCCGACAAGCGGCTCCACGGCTGGTGGCACATGCAGCAGGTGACCGCCGAGCGGCTCGGGATGTCCGATCACTCGTGGGTACACGTGCGGATCGTCGTGAACATCGCGCTGCGGCTCTTCCGCCTCCTCACGCGGGCCGGCGTCGAGCCGGCGGTGGTGCGGG
Organism: Actinomycetota bacterium; assembly: GCA_005884305.1. Classification (GTDB taxonomy): domain Bacteria; phylum Actinomycetota; class Thermoleophilia; order Solirubrobacterales; family 70-9; genus AC-56. The sequence continues at coordinate 509 of VAYL01000260.1, read as the reverse complement.
ACCACGGTCTGGGTCGCCGCGACGCCGAGGTCGTGATCACCGCCGGCTGCCTACTGCACGACCTGGGCATGTCGATCCACCGCACGGACCACGAGGAGTACTCGCTGTTCCTGGCCGCGGACCGCCTGCCGCTCCTGCTCGAAGGCATCTACGAGGACCCGGAGCTGACCGCGGTGTCCGCGGAGATCCTGCACACGATCATCGGCCACCGGCGCCGCGGCGACCCCATCACGCTCGAGGCCGGGGTGGTCCGAGTGGCGGATGCGCTCGACCTGGCCAGCGGCCGCTCCCGGGTGCCCTTCGAGACCCGCCGGCCGAACATCCACTCTCTCTCCGCGGCCGCGATCGACCAGGTGACCATCGAGCCGGGCACGGACCGCGCCGTGCAGATCGAGATCGCCATGAACAACTCGGCCGGCATATTCCAGGTAGACGAGCTGCTGGCCACCAAACTGCGCGGCTCCGGCCTCGAGGAGCACGTCGAGGTGGTGGCGCGCATCGAGGCCGAG
>VAYL01000259.1:3602-6575 GCA_005884305.1 Actinomycetota bacterium | reverse complement strand
CTCATGGGCGAGGAAGTCGTCGAACTGGGTGTATCGGTTGTTGACCGGCTTGCAGTTTGCTTCGCCGTCGTCGCAGCCGTTTGGGATCACGGTGTTGAAGTCGGCGACGTTGCCGGTTGCTAGGTCGGCGTTGAAGGTGGCCATCCCCGCGGAGGGTGTTCCCGCCGGAACGTCGTTTGCCAGGCATTCCGCCGACGGCTCGGTGGGCGACCAGACGCCGTTCGGGCCCTCGATGTTGTCGAATAGGATCGGCGGGTTGCCGGTTGTGTAGAAACCGCTCAGCGGGCATGCGACGTTGCTTGAGCACGACCCGCCCGATCCCGTATCGCATTTCGCGGTGCCCGCCTCGAGCCAGACCTTCCAGGTACGTCCGGTGGCATCCAGCTGGTGGTAGAGGTTGTCGACGTTCTGGTGGCAGGCGATGCCGCCGTCTTGTTGCTCGCAGCGCGTGAACTGCCCGGTCACGAGCGCCACGTAGTTTGCCTGCGACCAGTGGGTTGCCGCGTAGTAGTTCGCGAGCCACGCTGACTGCGGCCGGATCGTGGACATGAGATAGGGCGCATTGGTGATTTTCAGGTGGGAGTAGTCCGTGTTCTCGCCGATGATCAAGAACACATGTCCGAACCCAGGCACCCCCTCGGTGCTCCGGCGTGCCGACCCGGGGACAGGGAGCGCTGCGAGCAGCAGGAGCGCTGCCACAGCGCTCGCAATCATGTGCGCCCTGCGACTGCTCGGGGGTCGAGGACAGCGCCGGCCAGGTACCGGTCTTGGGGTGGAAACGGGGCGGTCCGACGTCATGTTTGGCAGCGTCCTGTCGATCGTCACATGCCGCCTTTTACCGGAGGCTGGCAGATTCGCGCAGCGTACCGCGCTTCGGCAATACGCGATGAGCGCGCGCCGGACCCCGCGGGGCCCCGCGCCACATCGGATCCGGTGAAGATGTCGTCGGCGCCGATGTTGTAGGCGCCGGGAGACCCCTTACCGGCGATACAGAGAAGGAACGCCTGTGCAACGTCGTCCTCGTGGATGAACTGCACCGGGGGCTCCATAGGTCATGGCTAGAACGCCGGCACCTCGATTAGCGGCCTCAACATTGCCGGTACGACGCCACGCTCATCTTTCGGCACTCGACGTCTCACGACGAGAACCTGCTGATCATCAACGGCCACCGCTCGCTCGCCGAGGCATACGCCACCCACGTGATCGACATCTACGACCACTACCGGTGGCGCTGGCGGCAGAAGCACCCCGATCCCGGTGATCCGACTCCGGGTGGCGACGGTGACGATGTCGGCTTCGGGCTGGCCACCGACGACGGCTGGCAGTCGAAATACTTCGACGAGTCCGAGGCCGTGGCCGAGCGACTCTTCTGGCTCGCAGGCGCCGGAGGCTGATCCGCCGGCAGGCGAGCCTCGTCGCGGCTTGGCCGCATCAAGGCCCCCTTGCGCGGGACCGCGGCCGGGCGTAGAGTCGGCCAGCATTCATTGGCCGGATGGGAACGGCTGACGAGACGGGTTGTCGCGCAATCCGTTCGAGCTCCGGCTAAAGGCGGCCGAACAAGGAGGGCCGGATGGGGCGAGAGTTATCGAGGGAGAGAGGATGAGCGGCCCCGAGTCCCGGCCCTTCTACGACAGCCCCTGGTTCAAGGGCGTGGCGGCCCTGGTCGCGCTGGCGGCGCTCAGTGTGCCGCTTCGAGGCGTCGTGGACGATCTCTTCTCTTCCAGTCTTCCACGGATCGAGACGGAGTCTTCGATCGTGGGAGCAACATGAACGCCACCGTCGAAACTGCACGCGCAATCCCCTACGCGAGCGAGGGACTGGCGCTCCGCATCTTCGGCGGCGGGTGTGGTCAGCCAGGGAGCCTCGCCGTCCCGTTCGGCGCGAACCATGGCGACGACGTGACCAAAGCGGTCGAAAACCTCCCCCAGGGCCAGGGGGACTCCGATCTCTCGACAGCTGTCAACAAGGCGATCGACGACTTCACCGACCTTCCCAGCGACACGGTGAAGCAGGTGATCGTCTACGTCGGAACACTCGATCAGTGCGGGATGACGGACCAACCCGCGAAGGAGAGCGCCGAGGCTATCCGCTCATTCATGCAGGACAAAGGCGTAAAAGCCCAGTTCAAGTTCATCCCGGTCGGTCTCTCATCAACCGAGCGACAACAGCTGCAGGAGTTCAGGAGCGTCCTGCCCAGTCTGCAGGCTGTCGTCCCCCCGAGCGGTCCCTCACGGCCTGACGGAGCTAGCTGATCCGGAGTGGAGGATCTCGAGGCGACACTCCTCAGGGAAGCAGTGGGGTTCGCGCGGGCCCGTCTCGAGAAGCTCGTCGACGACGCGGCACAGGACGGTGAGCACCTGCTCGAGACCGTGCTCGCCCCGGTCGCCCCGACGGCGGGGCAGATCCAGGAGGTGCAGCTCCACGCCAACGAGATCAAGGGGCACCTCGACAGCGCCCGGGCCAACGCCGTCGCCCTTACCAGCGATCTGTCCGGATCGGTCGACGTCGCCGCCGCGAAGCAGGGGATCGGGCACCTCGTCGCCGCGCTCAACGACATCGAGGCCGCGATTGCGGCAATCGGCGCCGTCGTCCCAGAGGTCGCCGCTCTCAACGACGCGCTGCTCAGGGCCGTGCGCAAGGCCCTCGCCGCGGCCGGGGGCGCCGCTGACGAGGTCTCCGGCCTGCTGAAGCAGCTGGAGGCGACCGCGCAGGGCGCCGCGGTCTCCGCGGGGATCGTGAGCACGGCCACCGGGTTCGCCTGGGAGCCGACCGCGAACACCACGCCGGTGGTGCTCGCCGACGCCGAGTTCGCGAAGCTGACCCTCACCGAGCGCACGCTCCGGGCGAGCCTCGATTTCCACGACGTTCCCGAGCCCAAGCTGGCGATCGATCTGAAGGCCGGGGCGAGCGTCGGAATAGTGTCGGACGGCTTGGTCGCCGAGCTGGCGGGTGGCGGCGCCAACGCCGAGGCGG
>VAYL01000259.1:2877-3446 GCA_005884305.1 Actinomycetota bacterium | reverse complement strand
CCGGCGTCGGCCGTGGTCAGTGGTGCGGGCGTGCGAGTTCTCGTCGACACCGACAAGCTGATCGCCGGGGGGCAGGCGGCGGAGCAGGCGATCACCATCGAGCCGATCCCGCCGAGCGGCGCCGGGCTGCGGGTCGACGCGGCGCCGCTTCGCGGAGGCGGCTTCATCGAACGCCGGGGCACGGGCGAGTACGGCGGTGCCCTCCAGCTGCGCGCCGGGCCCGTGGACGTCTCCGCGTTCGGCCTCATCGCGACCGAGCCTCACTTCTCGATGGTGGTGGTGATCGGGATCGAGTTCACCCCGGCGATCCAGCTCAGCTTCGGGTTCACTCTGAACGCGGTCGGCGGGCTACTCGCGCTGGATCGCCGCCTCTCCACCGAAGGCCTGCGCGAGGACTTCAGCAACCACACGATCGACTCGCTGCTCTTCCCGCCCGACCCGGTCGCCGCCGCGCCGACGATCATCAACCAGCTCGACAAGGACTTCCCGGACCAGCAGGGCGCCTTCGTGGTCGGCCCGATGTTCGAGCTTGGCTGGGGCGCGCCGATCTCCTTCGTGACCGCGAAGGC
>VAYL01000259.1:2121-2594 GCA_005884305.1 Actinomycetota bacterium | reverse complement strand
CTTCACGCTTCGGGCCGAGGGATACCTGGCGCTGACCTCGAACTCGTTCCAGCTCGGCGCGCGGGTCGACCTGAGCGCCGAGGCCGGGCCGGTGGGCGCCGACGGCCACATCGCCTTCGACGCGCTGGTCGTCTGGAGCCCCCATTTCCTCTTCGTCGCCGACCTCGACGCCGGGATCGCGCTGCACGCCTTCGGCGAGACCTTCGCCTCGGTCGACTTGCACCTGCACCTGGAGGGCCCGGGCCCCTGGACCGCCCATGGGACCGCCTCGATCAGCCTGCTCTTCTTCGACGTGGACCTCGACGCGGGGCCGATCACTTGGGGCGAGGGCCCGGACGCACCTGCCGAGTCGGTCTCCCCCCAGCGGAAGGTCTACGACGCGCTCGCCAAGCGCGAGGCGTGGAGCGCCCAGCTCCCGCCCGGAGCCGACATGCTGGTCACGCTGCGCGCCGAGCCGGAGAATGGCGCGATCC
>VAYL01000259.1:1336-1810 GCA_005884305.1 Actinomycetota bacterium | reverse complement strand
CCAGCAACTCGGCAACAAGCTCGAGTCCCTGCTGTTCCTCGTCGGGATCCGAAAGGGCGTGCTCGCGGCGTCGCCGGCTGCCCAGGCCGCGGCCGCCGTCAATCCATACGTCCAGGACAAGGAGCCGGTCGCCATCGCCGGCCCGGGGCAGGTGGCCATCCGCGACCGGACGACCCTGGCGGCCGATGGGCTGCCCGAGGGCCTGCTCACCACCACCGCGGCCGCGGTTTTCGTCGCCGAGCAGGGGGCGCCCGACCTGGAGCTGGTCGGCCCGGGGGTGGCGCCATGACCCACTCGCTGAGCGAGCTGGCCGGCTTCGTTCCCGACGCCTTCCTGCTGAAGCCCGAGACATCCTTTGTCCCGGAGAACACCCAGCTCGGCATCTACACCTTCCTCCCCTGGCACCGCGTCGGGGTCGCGGCCGCGGTGACCGGGCCGGCGCCCGGACAGCCTCGGGCCCAGTTCAAAGTGAGC
>VAYL01000259.1:663-1238 GCA_005884305.1 Actinomycetota bacterium | reverse complement strand
TCGCCCACGTCGAGTTTGCGCGACCCGACCTCCCGTGGCTGTTCAGCCCCTTCGCCCCGGCGTTTGACCGGCTCCAGCCCTGGCTGGCGTTGATCGTCGTGGAGGCCGACCTCGAAACCCAGGTGGTGCCGCAGGAAAAGGGGCTCCCGCACAAGGTGAACGCCACGCTGCGCGACCTGCAGCCACTGGACGACGCGTGGGCCTGGGCGCACGCCCAGGTGGTCGGGGGCAAGGAGGACGCGCCCTCGGGCTCGATCTCCGACCGCCTTGGGCCCGGCCACGACGCCGTCAACCTCTCGCGGATCGTCTGCCCACGGCACCTGAGGGCGAACGCGCATTACATCGCCTGCCTCGTGCCCACCTTCGACGCCGGGGTGAAGGCCGGACTGGGGATTGAGGCCCCGGGCACGCTCGACCCGGCCTGGCCTGCGCGGACCGGCGCCGAGCCTGAGGGCGCGCGGATCGACCTGCCCGTGTACGACCATTGGACATTCGCCACCGGGAAGGACGGCGACTTCGAGGCGCTGGCCGAGCGGCTCGACCCGGTCGAGGCGCCCTGGGCGGTGGGCCGGCGG
>VAYL01000259.1:0-562 GCA_005884305.1 Actinomycetota bacterium | reverse complement strand
GCGTGAACGAGAGCGCCACCTGGCCACAGGCCGAGACGGAGGCTCTGCGCAGCCAGCTGAACCGCGCCGACGACCTGGCGGCGAATCCCGATGCCGAGCACGGCCCGCACGGGATCCCGATCGTAGGCCCGCCGGTCTACGCCATGCACCACGCGGCGGTCAGCCGGGTCGCCCCGGATCGCGACGCCGATTGGTTCGGGGAGTTGAACCTGGACCCGCGCCACCGCGTGGTCGCGGGACTCGGTACGCGGGTGGTCCAGATGGACCAGGAGCAGCTGATGCAGGCGGCATGGGCCCAGGTCGGGGCGATCGAGCTGGCAAACCGGCGGATCCGCTGGGCCCAGACGGCGCGCTTCGCCGGTGCCTCGCTGCACGCACGCCACCTCGACAAGCTGGCGTTCGGCGACCTGCTCCAGCTCACCCGGCGGGTCCTCGGCCGGGTGCTGGCCGAGAGCGAGCTGACCGTCTTCGGGGCCGTGGAGCGAAGCGCGGTGGCCTCGGCGGCGGCCAGCGCGACCTTCCGCCGCCTGACCCGGCCGCTGGGGCCGCTGGCGCGCCATGC
>VAYL01000258.1 GCA_005884305.1 Actinomycetota bacterium | reverse complement strand
CTGGTGGAGCGGCGCTAACCCCGCGCCGCTCGAAGAACCGTTTGCGAGATTGCGGACGCAATAGCGTCCCCAGAGCCCCAAACGCAGCGGAATCAGGTGTCGCGCAGAGCCTCGAGGCGCTCGAAGATCGCCGGCACGTGCTCCAGATAGGCGCCCGGGTCAAACACGGCGTCGAGGTCCAGCTCGGGCGCCTTCTGAGCCAAAAGCTCACGGAAGCTCGTTCCCTGGTCCCACGCGGTCTGCGCGGCCTCCTGGACGATCCGGTAGGCGACGTCGCGTTCCATGCCCGACTCGACCAGGGCGGTCAGCGCTCGCTGGCTGTACAGCGCCCCGTAGGTGAGCTCGAGGTTCGCGCGCATCCGTTCCGTGTGGACCGTCATCCCGGAGGCGAGCCGCCCGCCGAGGTGCTGCATGTAGTCGATCAGGATCGTCGAGTCAGGGAGGACCACGCGCTCGGCGCCGGAGTGGGAGATGTCCCGCTCGTGCCAGAGCGCGACGTTCTCGTAGCCGGTCTGGGCGTATCCGCGAAGGACCCGCGCCAGGCCCGTAATCCGCTCGGCCAGGATCGGGTTGCGCTTGTGCGGCATTGCCGAGGAGCCCTTCTGTCCGGCCCCGAATGGCTCCTCGACCTCCCTGACCTCAGTCCGCTGGAGGTTGCGCACCTCGGTGGCGAATCGCTCGAGCCCGGCCCCGGCGAGTGCAATCGCACCGACCAGCTCCGCGTGCCTGTCCCGCGGCACCACCTGCGTCGAGACGTCCTCGGCCCGCAGGCCGAGCGCGTCCATCACGCGCTCCTCGATCCGCGGCGGCACCGACGCATACGTCCCCACCGCTCCGGAGAGCTTGCCAACGCGCATGCCCTCGAAGGCCCGCTCGAGGCGCCGCAGGTTCCGCTCCGCCTCGAAGGCGAAGCCGGCGAGCCGCAGGCCGAAGGTGGTCGGCTCCGCGTGGACCCCGTGGGTCCGCCCCACGGTCATCGTCTCGCGGTGCTCGAGCGCCCGCTCGATTAGCGCGTCCCTGTAGGCGCGCGCTCCCGGGACGACGATCTCGCCGGCGTCCCGAAGCTGTAGGGCCAGCGCCGTGTCGAGGACGTCGGAGGAGGTGAGCCCGTAGTGGATCCACCGTCCTGCGTCCCCGATCGAGCTCGAGACGACGTCGACGAACGCAGCGACGTCGTGACCGGTTGTTTGCTCGCGCTCGTTGACCGCCTCGACCGTGAACGCCGCCCGGTCGTGAACAGCCCTGCACTCACTCGCGGCATCGGGCGGGACCACGCCCTCGGCCGCCCAGGCCTCCGTCGCCGCCAGCTCAACCTCTAGCCAGCGCTGCATGCGCCGCTCGGCGGTCCAGACGGCGCCGATCTCGGGACGCGTGTAGCGCGCGATCACGCGTGGATTATGCGGGCGGCGAGCAGGCCGGCGTTCTTTGCGCCATCGATTGCAACGGACCCAACCGGCACACCTGGCGGCATCTGCACGGCGGACAGCAGCGCATCGAGGCCTCCCAGGTTCTTTCCTGAGAGCGGAACCCCGATGACCGGAAGGTCGGTGTGGGCCGCCGCGACGCCGGGCAGCGCAGCGGACATGCCCGCGCCGGCGATGATGACCCTGAGCCCGCGCATGCGCGCCGCGTGGCAGTACTCGCGCACCTTCTCGGGGTCCCGGTGGGCGCTCATGACGCGCACCTCGTAGCGGATGCCGTCGTCCTGGAGCGCCTGGCCGGCCGGCTGCATCTTTGGCTTGTCGTTCTTCGAGCCCATGATGATCCCGACCAGGGGCGCGTCGACCTCGATCTCCTCGAACGCGGCCTCGACGTCCGGCATCGGCTCGGCGGTCGCCGTCTGAACCTTTTCGCGCTCGGTGCCCTCGGGCTCCGCGATCTCCATCGTCCTTTCTCCTTTGGCTAGGGGCCGGTTGCTTCGCCGACGCTCGAGACGGCGCGGTCGGCGATGTCCGTGCGCATCTGCATCCCATCGAACGAAATCATGTTCGCGGCCTCATAGGCGCGATTCCGCGCCTCACCGGGCGTGGCACCGAGGGCGGTGACGTTCAGGACTCGACCACCGGCGGTGACGATGTCGCCGTCGCGCTGCGCCGTCCCGGCGTGGGTCACCTCCACATCCGGGACCCGCGCCGCCTCCTGGAGGCCACCGATCACGTCGCCCTTCGAGGACGACTCCGGGTAGCCCGCAGACGCGATCACCACCGTTACGGCCCAGCGCTCGTCGAACTCGGCGGCCGCTCCCGCCAGGCCCCCGGGCTCGCGGGCACGCTGGCAGAGCTCCAAGAGGCTCGACCGAAGCCGGGGGAGGACAGCCTGGGTCTCGGGATCACCGAAGCGGCAGTTGAATTCGAGGACCTTCGGTCCGGACTCCGTGATCATCAACCCGGCGTAGAGCACGCCCACAAACGGCGTGCCCCGCCGGCGCATCAGATCGACGACGGGCCGGTGGACGGCCGCGGCGATCTCGTCAGTCCGCTCGCGATCGAACTCGGGGACCGGCGAGTAGCTCCCCATCCCTCCCGTGTTGGGCCCCCGGTCGCCGTCGAAGATCCGCTTGTAGTCCTGGGCCGGCTCGAGCGGCACGACGTTCTCGCCATCGCAGATTGCGAGCAGCGAGAGCTCCTCGCCCTCCAGATGCTCCTCGAGCACCACCTCGGTTTCCCCGAAGCGCTGCTCGACGAAGAAAACATCGGTGGCCTCGCGAGCCTCGGCTTCGGAGGCGGCGATGATGACGCCTTTGCCGGCCGCGAGGCCGTCGGCCTTGAGCACTGCGGGATACGAGGCGCACGCGAGATGGTC
>VAYL01000004.1:1372-6175 GCA_005884305.1 Actinomycetota bacterium | reverse complement strand
TCTGGAAGACGAGCCGGCAGGACTCCTGACGCCAGACAGGCCGTCGCAGCCACGCCGCCGCTCAAGCACATCGCAGTGAGCTTGCCCGCAGCTCCAGTGCCGGCGAGCTTTGCCAGGGCTCCGGATCCGGCCGCGCCAGCGCCTCGCGCACCGCCCGAGGATGTAATCGACTGCGCCGCGCTGTCTTGCGCCCTGTCCCCCGCATTGCGCCCGAATGCTCCAACTGCCGAGTCCTTGGCCCGGTGCACGAGCTCGGCGGCGCGGCCGAGGACCGAAAGGTGGCCGTTGTGGATCGCATCCGCCGTCGCGGGAATCGCGGCCGCGCTCCCGATGTCGTGGAGGTTGCCGCTGAGCTTGCCGACAAAGTCGGTGCAGTGGCGGCAGTGCGACAGGTGCTGTTGCGCCTGGCGGCGCTGCTCGTCGTCAGCGAGCCCAGACGCATACGCCTTTAGCAGCGGCTCGCGGTCCGAGCACCACTCGCCGCTCTCGACGCGGCGTAGCTTTGCCGCCAGTTCATCGACCCCGCGTGTGATCTCCTTGCGATATGCGCGGGGAGACAGACCGTCGACGAGCCCACAGACCTGCTTCGGCTCCAGGCCCCACCCGTAGCGAAGGAGCATTACGGCGCGCCGCCGCGGTGGCAGGCTCGACAGGACGTCGCGGGCCACCCTGGATTGCTCGCGCTTGGCGGCTGTCTCCTCCGGCAGGAGGCCGTCATCCGCGACTGCGTGATCCCCATCGAGGGGCGATACCGGTCGGCGCCTGCGGCGGCGGATCTCCTTGCTGGCGTGGTGGGCCACCGCCGTGAGCACGTACTTGCGCACCTCCTCGTCGTCGAGCTCCTGATGGCGGCGCGCGAGCGCTCGCAATGTCCCGACCCAGGCGTTCGCATAGATGTCCTCGACCTCGTCCTCGGTGAACGCCCCGCGAAAAGCGCGTCGGACGAGCGCTCGTGAGGGCCGCTTCAGCTCCTCGTATAGGCGCGCGGAGCGGTCCCGCCATGCCGTGGGCTCGGGCGGTCGAGCGGCCACTGGGCGGGCAGTCGTAACCGTCGTCATACGAGACTCCAAACGGTCAAAACCCCACCGAGTCGGCGCGCGCCCCCGGTCACCACATATCCCCCTCTAGTTCACATCCTTCGAACGGTTGGATGCAACCACTCGTATCCCGATCGTGCGCCGGTTCATCTCCGCAAATAGCGAGAAAGCGCGCCTCCGCCGGCCCCGCATATAGGCGACTCGCCCGGGTAAGGGATCTGCCAGCATCGGTACTCGCACAAGCGTTTAGCCACGGACAGGCAAATTGAAGGGATTCAGCGAAACCGCCGATGGGTCGTATGCCCGGTAACCGCCGGGAGAGACTCATCGCGATGGCTCAAGAACTAAACGCCGGCGACGGTGGGGATCGGCTCTACCGCGCCTTGGTCGAGACCTCGACCGACCTCATCTCGTTCATCCATCCGGATGGGCGGATCGGCTACGTCAACGGCGCGTGCCGGCAGGTCCTCGGCTACGAGCCCGAGGAGATCTGGGGCCGGCACTTCAGCGAGTTCGTCTCGCCCGGCGAGCTGCCCGGGCTCGACATCGAGTTCGAGCGGGTGAAGGGCGGTGAGCCTCGGTTCAGACGGCCGGTGACCGCGGTCCGCAAGGACGGGAGCGAGGTCAAGCTGATGTTCAACGCCTCCCCGCTGCCTCGTCGCGAGGACGGCGAGACGATCGGCGTCGTCGTGATCGCAACGGACATCAGCGACCTGGTCGCGGCACAAGAGAGCCTGCGAGAGGCGGAGGTCCGCTACCGCACCCTGGTCGAGCAGATCCCGGCCGTCAGCTACATCGCCGACCCAGGGGCCGAGGGCAAGTGGCGCTACGTATCGCCTCAGCTCGAGCAGATGCTCGGTTTCTCCCAGGACGAGTGGATCTCGGACCCGACGCTTTGGGCGCGGCGCATCCACCCGGAGGATCGTGACCGGGTGCTGGAGGAGGAGCAGCGCGACGCCGTGCAGGGCGTGCCGCTCGCCTCCGAGTACCGGATGATCACCAAGGATGGGCGGGTCGTCTGGGTCCGCGACGAGGGGGTGCTGCTGGCCGAGGCTGGCGAGGCGCCGCACTACCAGGGGATGCTCACCAACGTCACCGAGCGAAAGACGCACGAGAGCCAGCTCCAGTTCCTCGCGGACCACGACCCGCTCACGGGCCTCTTCAACCGGCGCCGCTTCACCGACGAGCTCGAGCTGGAGATCAAGTTGATGCGCCGCGACGGGCACCCCAGCGCGCTCCTGATGCTGGACGTCGACGGCCTGAAGCGGGTGAACGACACGCGCGGCCACCAGGCCGGGGACGCGCTGGTGCGCCAGACCGCCGAGCTCCTTCGCGAGCGGCTTCGCGAGACCGACTCGCTGGGGCGCCTTGGAGGCGATGAGTTCGCCGTGATCCTTCGCGGGTCGCGGGTGAACGAGGCGGCGGCGGTCGCGCAGGACCTGCTGGAGCGCTTCCGCGGCCGCGAGCAGGTGCTGCCCGGCAAGGCGGTCCGCCCCACGATCAGCATCGGGCTCACCAGCCTGCGCCGCAACTTCACCGGCCCCGAGGAGGCGCTGGGCGCGGCGGACCGCGCGCTCTATGAGGCAAAGAGGACCGGCGGCGACCGCGCCGCCATGTACTCGCGGCGCCTGCCGCCTCGCACCGAGGACCGGACCTCCTGGGCGGAGCAGATCCGAAGCGCTCTGGAGCAGGATCGGGTCGTTCTCTACCGCCAGCCGATCGTCGAGCTGGCGACCCAGCGGGTCGACCGCTACGAGGTGCTCTTGCGCCTGCGGACTCCGGCCGGCGACGTCGTGCCGCCGGACGCGTTCCTCCCGGCGGCCGAGCGCTTCGACCTGATCCAGCAGCTCGACCGGCGCACGGCGGCGGAGGCGATCCAGCGAATCGCCGCCTCGGCGTCCGGCCCGGAGCCGATGTCCCTGGCGGTGAACGTCGCCGCCAAGACGATCGACGACGAGCGCTATCTCGAGGGCGTCGCGCAGGCGCTCAGCGAGACCGGCGCCGACCCGGGCAGCCTGATCTTCGAGGCGAGCGAGCAGGTCGCCGTCGCCGACCTGAACCGGGCCCGGCGCTTCGCCGAGAGCGTGCACGAGCTCGGCTGCGGCTTCTCGCTCGACAACTTCGGCTCCGGGTTCGGGTCGTTCTTCTACCTCAAGCACCTGCCGGTCGACCACCTGAAGATCGACGGCGACCTGATCGGCGGGCTCGCGGCCACCCCCGTCGACCGCGAGATCGTCGCCTCGATCGTCGGCGTCGCCAAGAGCATGCGGCGCCAGACCGCCGGCGAGCGAGTGAACGACGGGCGCACGCTCGACCTGCTCGCAGAGCTCGGCGTCGACCACGCGCAGGGCTTCCACCTGGGCACGCCCACGCCGATCGAGTAGGTGCGGGCCGCAACCTCGGCCCCCGCCGCGTGTTTGGGCGGTCAGTGAGGGAGGAACGAAGGAGGGGCTTGGTGGCGGTGGTGTCGGGCGTCGCCCTGCTTGCGATCTCGCTCGTCGCAGTCGCCCACGCCAGCTCGGCGGGCCGCCTCGATCGCTCGTTTGGCGACCATGGGCAGTTCGTGCTCCAGAGGACCTTTGCGAATGCGTCCGGGCTCGACATCGGCCAGAGCGGGCGCATCGTCTTCGCGGGCAGCCACAGGAACGAGTTCATCGTCGGCCGTCTGCGCGCTGACGGGCGGCTTGACCGTGCCTTCGCGGACGAAGGCGTCGCGACCGTCCCCGCTGCCGACGCTGAGGCGGACACGACGTCGGTGGCGATCGACCGCAGGGGCGGCATCGTGCTCGCCGGAATGGCGTGCACGGACGACGAGTCAGCCTGCGACATCAGCGTCTACCGACTCACGCGGACCGGGCAGCTCAACCGGCGGTTCGGCGATCACGGGACCAAGACCCTCGCCTTTCCCAAGTCGTTCAACACCGATCCCGCCGTGGCTCTTGCCCCGAGGCACAGGATCGTCATCGAGGCCAGCAGCTGCCCAAACGGAGGGGTTTTTCAACGGCAATGCGACGTCGGGGTCGCGCGGCTGCAGCCGGATGGGAGCCTCGACCGCACGTTCGGACATCACGGCACGTCGGTCGTCTTCTTCAAGCGGAAAGCGAACAACTGCGGGCTCGCGTTTGGGAACGAGTTCGAGAACGTCGGTGCCATGGCACTCGACTCCAGGCACCGCGTAGTGGTGCTGGAGGCGTGCGGGGGCGGCAGGAACGCGGCGTTGGCCCGGCTCAAGCCGAACGGCAGCCTCGACCGCTCGTTCGGGCACCGCGGGAGGGTCTACAAGGACGTGCGCATGGAGGCGGCGATTGCCTTGACGATCGACTCGCATGACCGGATCGACGTGGCGGGCCCAAAGCCGAAGGGATTCGGCGTCGCCAGGTTCCGGCCCAGCGGAAAGCTCGATTCCGGCTTCGGCAAGAAGGGGAACGCGGCGGTCACGTTCGCCAGCGACCCGCGTGGCCTGGACGCGCCGAACGCGGTGGACCTTGACTCGCGAGGACGGATCGTCGTCGGCGGGAGGCTGGGCTTCCGCGGCGAAGACATCGCTGGGTTTGCCCGCCTCAAGCCCAAGGGCGGCATCGATAGGCGGTTCGGGCACCGCGGCGGCGTAATCCAGAAGCGACTCAATTACGCGACCGCGATCGCGGTCGACTCGCGCAACCGGATCGCGGCCGTGGGAGAGAAGTACAGCGACGTAGGTCACATGAAACTCGTGCGCCTGCTCGGATGAGGACCGTTTGGCTTGGCACGAGCGCTGTCGTCGCCG
>VAYL01000004.1:664-1208 GCA_005884305.1 Actinomycetota bacterium | reverse complement strand
CGATCGCTCATTTGGGGACGCGGGTGACGTGCACCTCCAATTCCCCGGATATCCGCTCGATCCCCTGCAGGTGGCCATCGTGCCGAAGGGTGGCATCTTCGTGGCCGGAGCTCAGTGCCCAACGCTCAACGACTGCCGATTCGCGGTCAGCCATCTGTGGCGAGACGGTGACCTGGATCGCGGATTCGGCGACAGTGGGACGGCGCTCATCGGCTTCCCAAACTCGGACAGCGAGGCGTCGGCGATCGCGATCACGCGCGGGGGCGACCTCCTGGTGGGCGGTTTCAGCTGTGGAAAAACCTGTGGCTTCGCGCTCACCCGTCTGTATCGCCGCGGCATCGTCGACCGCTCATTCGGCCATCGCGGCAAGGTCACCGGGTCGCTGGGCGATTGTTATCCCGGCCTCAGCGGGATGGCGCTCGACTCACGCGGACGAATCGTCGTCAGTGGCTCGTGCAAGGGAAAGGTCGCTTCACTTGCCCGTTTCAAGCCGAGCGGCGCCGTGGATCGTTCCTTCGGGCACCGGGGGAAGGTGACCAAGGAC
>VAYL01000004.1:0-601 GCA_005884305.1 Actinomycetota bacterium | reverse complement strand
CGCCTACGGGGTCGTCCGCTTCGGACGCAACGGCAAATTCGACTTCTCGTTCGGCAAGCACGGCAAGGCGAGAGCCAACTTCCCGGTGGACAGGCACGTCGGGGTCTACGACGTGGCTGTCGATACGCACGGGCGGATCGTCGTCGCCGGCGACGCATCGGCCCTGGGCTTCGCACGTTTCAAGCGCGACGGTCGCGTCGACCGCCGGTTCGGACACAACGGAGTCATCGCGCTCGCGCACGGCAAGGGGTTCTATTACGCCTCGTCGGTGGCAATCTACCGGCGCAACCGCATCGTGGCCGGAGGGCATCATCGGGTTCCAAATAGCGGCGGCGAGGAGGACCTCGCGGCCGTGCGACTATTGGGGGGTTCATGACAGGCACGTTCCACCGGGTGCGAGGAGAGTCACACCGCAGCTCGAGGCGGCGAGCAGCGGCGGTTGCGACCGCCCTGGGTCTTGCCCTGATCGCCGGGACGGCTGCCTACGCGAGGTCCGCAGGGGACCTCGACCGCTCGTTCGGTCACCACGGCCTGCGCATCGTGCGCAACGCGAATGACGCCTCGCAGGCCGTCGCTGTCGGGCGAAAGGGCAGGATCGTAG
>VAYL01000130.1:20357-20621 GCA_005884305.1 Actinomycetota bacterium | reverse complement strand
CGCTTCGCACTTCACCGACGACGCGGTCCACTACTACACGCGGCTGGGTCCGCACGAGGGAGCCCGGGCGATCGGCGAGAACACCAACTGGGCGGTCGAGAACCTCGAGGGGCAGTGGTGGCTCGAGCACGGCATCGAGCAGGGCGACGAGGCCGTGATCGAGTGGGCCATGACATGGCGCGATCCCGAGTCGGGCGAGAAGCGGATCAACCGTGGCACGGAGTGGTTCCGGATGCGCGACGGCAAGATCGCGGAGGTCCGCGC
>VAYL01000130.1:18152-20052 GCA_005884305.1 Actinomycetota bacterium | reverse complement strand
GCGGTGTGGATCGAGGAGCTCTCGCGCGCCGGCGGGTCCGGCGGAGTCGCGGCGGGCCTGAACGCACACTCGCAGATCGCGATGCCGCCGGTCTTCAACTTCGGGACCGAGGAGCAGCGCCAGCGGTGGATTGTGCCCGGTATCAAGGGCGAGCTCGTGGGCGCGCTCGGGATCACCGAGCCAGGGGCGGGCTCCGACGTCGCCTCGCTTCGGACCCTCGCACGCAAGGTCTCCGGCGGCTACGTCGTCAACGGCTCGAAGACCTTCATCACCAACGGCGTGCGGGCCGATTTCCTCGTCTGCGCCGTGAAGACGACCGAGTCCGGAGGCCACCACGGCATCTCGTTCCTTGTTCTCGAGCGCGAGATGCCCGGATATGAGGTCGCGCGCAAGCTGGAGAAGATGGGCTGGCACGCCTCGGACACCGGGGAGCTCAGCTTCACCGATGTCGAGGTGCCCGAGGAAAACCTGCTCGGCCCGGAGAACCAGGGCTTCTACCTGATCATGGCCAACTTCCAGTGGGAGCGGCTATCGATGGCGATCGGCGCCGTCGGCGGGATGGAGAAGTGCTTCGACGCGACTCTCGCCTACGCGAAGGATCGCGAGGCCTTCGGGCGGCCGATCGGGCGCTTCCAGGCGATCCGCCACAAGTTCGCCGAGATGGCGACCAGGATCGAGGCATCACGCGCGCTCACCTACGGCGCCCTGCGGTCGTTCGCCGCGGGGCACGCCGCTGTGGCCGAGGAGTCGGACCCGCGGAAGGTCGTCGAGGCAACCGCGGGCTCCCTGCGCGAGGTGACGATGGCGAAGCTCTTCACACAGCGGGCGTTACTCGAGATCGCCGACGAGTGCCTCCAGATCCACGGCGGCTACGGCTACATGCGGGAGTACGGGATCGAGCGCGCCGTACGCGACGCCCGCCTGGGGCCGATCGGCGGCGGCACGGACGAGGTGATGAAGGAGATTCTGGGGAAGCAGCTCGGGCTCTAGGCCATCCCGCTCAGGCCGCCGAGGCCCGATGGATTAGAGGCCCACCACGGCGTCACGCGCCTGCTCCATGTTCGCGCCCGTGAGCTCCCGGTAGCGCTTAATCGCCCCGAGCTTGTCGCCCTCGTTCGCGAGCGCGATGACTTCCTCGGGCACCTCGGACCAGGACGGCGTATAGGCGAACCCGTCGGTGTCGGACATGCGAACGAGCTGCTCCTCGATGCGATGGAGGCGGCGATTGATGCTGTCGAAGTGCGCTTGCAGCGTGGCTTGGCTGTACTCACCCGGCATCTCTTGAGTCCCTTCTCGATCTTGGTACTGACGGACGGTCGGGCCTGAGGGTATTCGTGGACCGCCGGATAACCTGCCTTCAATGGCCACTGCGACCGAGCCTCCGGCCACCTACTCGCTACCGCAGGAGTTCCTGGACTTTCGGGAAACGATCCGCAAGATCGTGGTCGAGCGGGTGGCGCCGCGGGCCGCGGAGATCGACGAGAAGGCCGAGTACCCGCGCGACCTCCGCCAGCTCTTCGCCGAGCACGACCTGTTCGGGCTCCCATTCGATGTCGAGCACGGCGGGACCGGGACCGGCACCCTGATGCTGAACATCGCCGTCGAGGAGGTCGCAAAAGCCTGCGCCTCGAGCGCGCTGATGCTGATGATCCAGGAGCTGGGGACGCTCCCGGTCAAGCTGTTCGGGACCGACGAGCAGAAGCAACGGTTCCTGTCCAAGTGCGCCGCCGGGGCGTGGACGCCCGCATTCGCCCTGTCGGAGCCCGACGCCGGGTCGGATCCCGGCGGCATGCGCACGCGCGCTCGTAAGGAGGGCTCCGAGTGGGTGATCGACGGGACCAAGAACTGGATCACCAACCTCGGCGTCGCGGACTTCTACGTCGTCTTCTGCGTCACCGAC
>VAYL01000130.1:17452-17998 GCA_005884305.1 Actinomycetota bacterium | reverse complement strand
TCGGCGCCGAGAACGAGGGCTTCAAGGTGGCGATGTCGACGCTCGACCGCTCGCGCCTGGGGGTCGCAGCGCAGGCGGTCGGCATCGCGCAGGGCGCGACCGACTACGCCGCGGCCTACGCAAAGGAGCGCCAGCAGTTCGGCAAGCCCATCGCGTCGTTCCAGGGGATTCAGTTCAAGCTCGCCGACATGGAGTCGCGGACCGCCGCGGCGCGAGAGCTCCTCTACCGAGCCTGCGCGAAGGTCGACGCGGGCGAGCGCGACATGGGCAAGTACTCAGCGATGGCGAAGCTCGTCGCCTCCGACAACGCCATGTGGGTGACCACCGAGGCGGTCCAGGTCCTCGGCGGTTACGGCTACGTCAACGAATACCCGGTCGAGCGCATGATGCGCGACGCGAAGATCACGCAGATCTACGAGGGGACCAACGAGATCCAGCGACTGGTGATCGCCCGGACGCTCTAGCGCCTTGGGAGCCGCGTCCACGCCCCCCAGAGAAGGGCGATCGTGCCGGCGAGGGTTACGAAGATTCCGAGGCGCAGCTCGG
>VAYL01000130.1:2133-17441 GCA_005884305.1 Actinomycetota bacterium | reverse complement strand
CGAGCGAGGACGGCGTGAAGATCATCCGCAGCACGACGACCGCGAATGCGGCCAGCGATAGGAGGAACAGTCGTGAGCCGGAACCGTCCCACTCGATCCCGCGCGCGCCGGACAGCACCGTGCCGATCGCGAACAGGGCAGCCGCGAGAATCACCAGGTCGCCGATGATTCCGAGCCATCCCGCCCCGCTCCAGGCTCCGAATGAAGCCGGAATCGTGCCGCCCGGAAGGCCTGCCGGCTCCACGCTCGCACCGTGAGCCGCGTACCACGGCGGCACAAGCAGGCCGAGCAGAACTACTAGAGCTCCCACTGCGGCCGTGATCTCGCCGCGTCTGACGCGGGCCAAATCGAGCCCCAGCGGGGCTGTTGTGCGTTCCTCCATACCGCGCGTATTCCCGGCTGCCGCCGAGGTATTCGCGGTCAGCTATGTCCGGCGCTCACTTCCCCACGACGCTGGGGCCTTTGGTCTGATTGGCGACGTAGATACCGTTGTTCTGGTCGGTGTCCTGCGTGAATGAGGCGTGCAGCCTCCCCGACCCGTCGATCGCCGCGTCGATGAAATCGAGCAGGCTGCGGTTCGAGTTTGGGAACACGCAGAAGATCCCGAGTGTGCAGACGTCGCCCACGTGGATCGGGTCGCGCGTCACCTTGGTCGTTGCCCAGGTGGGACTGCCAGAGGCTAGGTTGAGCGACTGCGCCGTGTACAGGTACCAGCTCGCGCTCTGCCCGCCGCCCGGGGCCGGCTTGCCGTAGGGGAGCTCCGTGATCTTCGTCGGCGTTCCGATGTAGGCAACGTCGACCTTGCCCGGATCGCCCGCGGCGATCGCCGGGAAGAAATGCGTGCCCGTATCGGAGTTGACCTTGTACGGCGTCCCGGTTCCGTCGGTCTTGCCGTTCCACGTCTGACCGCCGTCGAACGAGGCCATGACGTACATGTCCCACTCGTCGTCGAGGTTGTCGGCGAAGGCCACGTACGGATTGCCCTGGTTGTCGAGGGTGAGATCCGCGAAGAGCGCCGACGCGTCATGCCCGAAGCCGCCGTCGAAGACGAGGTGGCTGTTCCAGGTCGCTCCCTCGTCGTCGGACCATGCGACCCACACGCTGTGGAACGTGTCCATCTGGGTGATGTTGCAGCCGGTCGCCACGCTGGTGGCGACGTCCGCGGCGAGCCAAGCGACATACACGCGCCCGGCGTGCGGTCCCGACTGGACGACCTTCGTGCCGCCCGGGATGCTGTTGCAGAACGTGTAGGCCTGCGCCTGCGGCGAGGCGGCGATCACGTCGGTCGGCGTGCCGAACGTCTTGCCGCCGTCCTTGGAGACGTTGACCCAGATCTGACTCGGGCCGAAGTCGTGGTAGGAGATGTACACGCGGGCGTTGTCGGTGGTTGCGCCCGGCGGGATGTACGCATCGGTCCACTCCCGGTCGACGAGGAACGGGCTGCCCGTGGCGTCATCGCCGTCGTAACCCACACCCCGCTGGGGCCAGGTCGCCCCCGCGTCGAACGACTTGTACACGTCACCCTGGAGAGGGAAGGTGTCGTTGCTGCCGTTCAGGTTGCCCTGGTACACGGCCCCGGAGCTATCGACGTTGAGCGAGGTATCGCCGCTGCCGGAGTCGGCGATCCCGCCGGCCTCCCAGCTCTTCCCGCCGGTGAACGAGCGATAGAACGACATGCCGTTGTCGGAGGGATAGGAGACGTACTCGTTCCCCTCCGGACCGATTGCGATCGATGGCTCGCCGCCCCCGTTCTTCGGCGAAACCTTGACGACACTCGCGCCGATGGGGGTCGGCCTGTTGCCTGCATCCGCGGCGGGCGCAGCGAGTGCGATGACCAGGACCAGCGACCCCACCAAACCCAGCGAGATCCTCGTACGCATGCCTCCTCCTTCACCGCGACCGACGCGATCCGTCGCGGCGGGCGCGGAAATCAACTTTTCCACACCCTCGTCGGCCGTCGGAGCGGCCGAACCCGCGTGCACCCTACGCCCCGATTCCTTCGCGTGCGCCGATTCCGTTCACCCTCGCTCGGATACGGTTCCGCCCCTGAAAACCACGAGACAGGAGATCGAAATTGGGACTACTTGACGGCAAGGCGGCGATCATCACCGGGTCTGCCCGGGGGATCGGCCGCGCCACGGCCGAGCGCTTCATCAGCGAGGGGGCGAAGGTCCTGATCAACGACATCGACGGCGACGTGGCCGAGCGGGCCGCCGGCGAGATCGAGGGCGAGACGGCCGTGTTCGCGGGGGACCTGACGAAGCCGGGCGTACCGGACGAGCTCGTCGCGAAGGCGAACGAGGCCTTCGGTCAGGTCGACATCGTCGTCAACAACGCCGGCTACACGTGGGACGGCGTCGTCCACAAGATGAGCGACGAGCAATTCCAGGCGATGATCGACATCCACACCGTCGTCCCATTCCGGGTCATCCGCGCCCTCGCGCCGCACTGGCGCGAGGCCGCGAAGACCGAGGCGGGCGAGGGGCGGGAGGTATTCCGCAAGATCGTGAACATCACCTCGATCTCCGGCACGATGGGCAACGCCGGCCAGGCCAACTACTCCGCGGCCAAGGCCGGCGTAACTGGGCTCACCAAGACCATCGCCAAGGAGTGGGGTCAGTTCAAGGTGAACGTGAACGCCGTGGCGTTCGGCTTCGTCGAGACACGCTTGACGGCAGCGAAGGAGGAAGCCGGCTCGATCGAGCGCGAGGGCGAGAAGATCGAGCTCGGGATCCCCGAGCAGCAGCGCGCGATGGCCTCGATGATCATCCCGCTGGGCCGCCCGGCTCAGCCCGAGGAGGCGGCCGGCCCAGTGCTGTTCCTGGCGTCACCCCTGGCGAACTACGTCCACGGCCAGATTCTCAACGTGACGGGTGGCCAGTTCGGGGGCATGACCACGTAGCCCCACCTCGCGGTTGTCGGATTTATCGCGATATAGGCGATAAATCCGACAATTACGGCTGCTCGGGGTCGCGCGAGCGGCGCTCCTCCGCGAGCGGTTCGCCCGACTCGCCCGTGGCGCCCGGCGGCGGCCACGGGCCGAACCAGTTGTCGCGGGCGCCGTCGATCGTGATCACGCAGCCCGAGAGGAAGTCGCCCGCCGGCGAGGCCAGGTAGGCGATCATCCACGCCATCTCTTCCGGCGTGCCCATTCGCTGGAGGGGAATCGTGTGCGCAACGTTCTCGCTCACCTGCGGCGGGTACTTCGTGCGGATCACCTCGGTGTCGAACTGGCCCGCCGCCACCGCACAGAGCTTGATGTTGAAGCGCGCCCACTCGATCGAGAGTGTCCGCATCATGTTCTCGACGGCGGCGCGGGCCGCGCCGGAGTGAGCCATTCCAGGCATCCCCTGGTGCGGCGAGAGCGTGACGCTCACGACCTTGCCGGATCGCTGAGGGATGAACGCCTTCGTCGCTGCGGCGTGAGTCATCTGCCAGGTGCCCTGGACGTTCAGCTCGATCACGGTGCGAAAGCCCTTGGGCGTGACCGTCTCGGCCGGGCTCATGAACTGACCGCCGGCGTTGTTCACGAGCACATCGACCCGGCCACGGCGCTCGAGCACCCCGTCGAAGAACGCGTCCACCGCCTCGGCGTCACGGATGTCCATCGCCTCTGACTCAGCGATCCCGCCGACTTCACGGATCATCTCGACGGTCTCAGAGATCGGCTCAGGCCGGCGCCCACACCCGATGACCGTGGCGCCAAGCGACGCCAACTCGAGCGCGATCGCCCGGCCGAGCCCAGTTCCGGCGCCCGAGACGACGCAGACCTGGCCCTCTAACAGGCCCTCGCGAAAGATCTGCATAGGTGTCAATGAGGGAGCTTCAGCCCCCGAAACTGGCTGGTGCTGTTTCTGGTGATCTGTTGCCCGGGCACGCGGCGTGAGCTTATTGGGAGGAGTGCCGAGGTACGCTGACCCGCGATGAAGGTCCATGCCGAACCGAAGTGGCTGCACGAGCCGCTCCCTGGAGGCGATCCAAAGGCGACCGTCGCCGTGGAGCCGCTGTCCGGTGGCGAGGTGCGCTGGCCGCTCGAGGCCATGGAGGCGCCGGGCGGGCCGCTCGAGGGCCTGAAGGCGACCGGACTCCTCACCCCCCGCTCCAAGTGGCTGTGGGTCCCTTGCCCGGCGTTCCTGATCACGCATCCCACGGCTGGCCAGGTCCTGGTCGACACGAGCCTGCACCCCTCAATCGCCGCCAAGCCGAGCGAGAACTTCGGGCGCATCGCCGCCCGGGCGGCTCAGCCAAGGGTCGAGTCCGGGAACGACCTGCTGGCGCAGCTTCGCGCTCATGACGCGGATCCGAAGTCGATCCGCTTGATCGTCATGACCCACCTCCACATGGACCACGCGTCCGGCATCTCTGGCTTCCCGTCATCGACATTCATCCTGAGCGACGCCGAGTGGCAGGCGGCCACCACCGGCTCGCGACCCCTCCTTCGCGGCTACCGGCCCGAGCACTACGACTTCGCCTTCGACTACCGGCTGATCGACTTCAACCACGCGGTTGTCGAGTCCTACTCAACCTTCGGCCGGACCTTCGACCTGTTCGGCGACGGAAGCGTCCGCCTTGCGTTCACGCCGGGCCACACCCGGGGACACATGTGCGTGATCCTGCGCCTGCGCGATCGCGACTTCGTTATCGCGGGCGACGCGGTCTACACGGTCAACCAGCTCGAGGGCGGCCCCAAGCAGCCGCGGCCGCAGGACCCACACCTCTGGCGCCGGTCACTCCAGGAGCTCCAGCTCTTTCACCGCCAGTACCCCCAGGCGGTGATCGTCGCGGGCCACGATCCGCAGCAGTGGTCGGAGCTTCAGGCGCGGTACGAATAAGCAGACGAGGCAGCGAGGGGAGGCGGAAAGCGATAGGTGCGGGTCAAGTCAATCTATGCCCGCTTTCCGGGACAAGATTGACTTGACCCGGCCTCGACCCTCCCCTACTCGCCTCTCCCACGCCTGAGCCAACCACGGGTCCCGGGCTCAACCGGCACGGCTACCGGTGCTGCTCCGCCGGGAGCTTTTGCTCCGTGCGGCTCTCGATGCCCTCCTTCAGCGCCTTGATCACGCCGCGGCGGCCGTGGGCGTCCAGCCGGTCGTACATCTCGCGGACGCGCGCGAAGATCTGTGTGGCGACTTCGAGCTGCTGCTCGCGCGTTGGCTCGGCCGCGACGTCGAAGGTCATCGGCTCCCCGTACTGGACGGTGACCTTCGGAAAGCGGAGCTTGCGCCACTTGCGGACGGCGAGGGAGCCGTGGATCGCCACCGGGATGACCGGGACACCGGACTGCAGAGCGATGCGACCCACGCCGGGACGCGGCTCGCGGATGCCCCCGGTTCGCGACCGGCCGCCCTCGGGATACATGAGCATGCAGCCGCCGCGGTCGAGGATCGTGAACGCGGTCTTGAAGGCCTCCTCGTCCTGATACCCGCGCCGTATCGGGAAGGCACCGCCGTGGTAGAAGATCCATTTGATCACGGGGTTCGTGAAGAGCTGGGACTTCGCCATGAAGCGCACCTTCCGCCGCAGAAAGACCCCGGCGAAGAAGTGGTCCCACTGGCTGAAGTGGTTCGGCGCCAGGATCACGGGACCAGTCCGCGGGACGTTCTCCGCCCCGATCGCGCGCAGCCGGTAGATCAGCAGGCACGGCGGCGTGAGGACGATGCGGGCGAGGTCATAGACCCAGTCCGGCTCGCGCGTTCGGGAGCGCTCGTGGTAGCGGTCGAAGAACTCCGCGGGACGAGGATCCTTGTAGACCTGTGGCTTGATGTCGGGCATGAAAAAGTGGCCAGCGCGCGTGCCGACTCAACGTTCCTAACCCCGGGGGCGCGCGCCGGTTACGGGCTCTCGCCCGCGCCTATTCAGGCATCGCCCAGCCCCTGGAGCGCTCGACGGCTCGGCGCCATTGGGCGAGCAACTGCTCGCGCTGATCGGCCCCCATTTGCGGCTCGTACCGGGCCGCCTCGCGCCACATCGCCTCGACCTGCTCGACATTCCAGATCCCCGTCGCGATCCCGGCCAGGTAGGCCGCGCCGACCGCCGTGGTCTCGGTGATCTCCGGCACCACTACCGGCGCACCAAGGACGTCCGCCTGGAACTGCATGAGCCAGCCGTTGGTCACAGCGCCGCCGTCGGCCTTGAGCTCCTCGAGCGCCTTGCCGGCCACCTCCTCCTGCGCTCTCACGGCGTCGACGGTCTCGTAGGCGATCGCCTCCAAGGCCGCCCGCGCGAGGTGCGCACGCCGGGTTCCCCTTGTGAGCCCGACCATCGTTCCGCGCGCGTAGGGATCCCAGTGGGGAGATCCCAGCCCGGTCAGCGCGGGCACGAAGTACACGCCGTCATTGCCATTGAGCGACGCCGCCAGCTCCTCCGTATCGGCCGCCGCTTCGATGATCCCAAGACCGTCGCGAAGCCACTGCACCGCCGCGCCCGTGACGAAGACCGAGGCTTCCAGCGCATAGTCCGTCTTCTCGCTCTGGCTCGCAGCGACGGTGGTGAGGATCCCCTCCCCCGGCTCCGGCACCTCGTGCCCGTTGTTCAGGAGCACGAAGCTGCCCGTTCCGTAGGTGTTCTTCGCCAGGCCAGGTCGCGTGCACGCCTGTCCGAACAGGGCGGCCTGCTGGTCTCCGGCGATTCCGGCGACCGGGACCTCGCCGCCGAGCTCGCTGGTCCTCCCGTAGACCTGCGCCGATGGCAGCGGCTCCGGCAGCGTCTTCGGGTCGACGCTCAGGAGCTCGCACAGCTCCTCGTCCCAGCCAAGGCTCCGGATGTCGAACAGCATCGTCCGGGAGGCGTTCGTGTAATCGGTGACGTGTCGGCCGGTGAGTTTGAAGACGAGCCACGAGTCGATCGTGCCGAACACCGCTTCTCGCGCCGCGTCGACGTTCTGCAGCAGCCACTCGATCTTCGTGCCGGAGAAATACGGGTCGATCACGAGGCCGGTTCGCTCCCGCACCAGCTCCTCGTGCCCGGCCTCGCGCAGCTCGTCGCAGCGAGCCGACGTGCGCCGGTCCTGCCAGACCAGGGCATGGTGCACCGGCTCACCGGTGTTCGGATCCCACGCGACGATCGTCTCGCGCTGATTGGTGATGCCGATGCCGTCGAGATCGGATCCCTCGATGCCGGCGTCGGCAAGCGCCTGGGCCGCCACCGATCGGGTCACCTCCCAGATCTCGCCGGCGTCGTGCTCGACCCATCCCGGGCGCGGGAAATACTGCTCGAACTCCGAGTACGCCCGCCCCGCGATCCGGCCCTCACGGTCGAAGACCAGGCATTTCGTGCCCGTCGTCCCCTGGTCGATGGCGAGGATCACCCCGGCAACCTACCTTCGGGCCCACCAGGCCCGCGCGATGTCGACGAGCTGCCGCGCGCGGTGAGCGAAGCCGTTGAGCGTCCGGCCCGTTGCGCGGTGCTCGAGGTCCAGCTCGATCTCACGGACGGAGAAGCCCGCCCGCACCGCGTCGATCGTCATGCCGGTCTCCATCCCGTAACCGGGCGCGAAGGGCAGCACCACGCGCAGGACCTCCGCCCGCATCGCCCGCTGGCCCGAGAGCGCGGCACCGGCGCGATAGCCGCTTCGGCGCTCGATCGCCCACCTCGAGAAGCGCAGGGCGATGCCGAAACCCCCGCCCACGCGCCGGGAGAAGGCACCAACGGCGAGATCGCATTCCCTGGCCCGCACCACTCGCACCAGGTCCGCAAGTTCGCGCGCCGATTCCCCGAGGTCGCCGTCGCAGAGCACGAAGATCGGCGAGTCGCCCAGCTCGGTGAGCGGCTCCACGGTCGCGGCCGCGGCGGACATGCTCCCGCCCTTGCCGTGCGTTCGCCTGCGGCTGACGACCTCCGCCCCATGCTCGAGCGCGAGGTCCGAGGTGCCGTCGCGCGATCCGTCGTCGGCGACGACGATCTTCGCACCTCCGAGCGCCTCCTTGAGAGCCTCGATGGTCGCGGCAATGCGCGCGGCCTCGTCTCTCGCGGCGACGAGGATCACGACCGCGCCTGTTCCCTCCGCGGGCAAGGCGGATATTCTGCCGCGCCATGCCCGATGTACCCGCGCACATCACGGGAACGGTCTGGAAGATCGAGGTCTCGCCCGGCCAAGAGATCGACGAGGGCGACACGGTCGTCATCCTCGAATCGATGAAGATGGAGATGCCCGTCGAGGCCGAGGACCCGGGCACCGTCAAGGAGATCCGCGTCGAGGAGGGCCAGTCGGTGCAGGAGGGCGACGTCCTCGTCGTCCTCGAATAGGCCGATGGCCTCCGATGCCGGCGGCGGCGAGCGCACCGAGCTCGCCGGGGGGAAGATCGTCCTCGACTATCCGGCGCCAGCCGTCGCTCGCCTGACGATTTCAAACCCGGCCCGGCGCAACGCGCTCGATCACGACATCCTCGGTGCGCTCGCCGAGATGATGCCGCAGCTCAACCGCGGGATCGAAATCCGCTGCGTCGTGATCACGGGCGAGGGCGAGATCTTCTCCGCCGGGTACGACATCGGCGACATCCCGGACGAGACCTTCTCGACCGAGGCGGAGGCGCTCGTCGCGCACCCGTTCCACGCCGCGATGGAGGCCGTCAGCGCCCATCCGTACCCCACACTCGCGGCTATCAACGGCCATTGCCTGGGCGGGGGCCTCGAGCTCGCGATCCGCTGCGACCTGCGCCTGGCCACGGTCAGCGCCAAGCTGGGGATGCCGCCGGCGAGGCTCGGTCTGATCTACAGCCACACCGGCCTGCAGAAGTTCATCGACGTGGTCGGCTACGCCCGAACCAAGGAGCTGTTTCTGACGGGCCGCAACATCAGCGCACCGAGAGCGATGGCGATCGGGCTCATCAACGACACCGTGCCGGAGGAGCGCTTGCCGGACGAGGCGGTGTCCCTGGCCGCCGAGATCGCGGAGGGCGCGCCGCTCAGCGCCCGGGGGAACAAGCGCGCCATCGAGACGCTCAACTCCTACCCGCGCCTCACGCCGGAACAGGAAGAGGAGCTGATCGAGCTCCGGCGGTCCTGCTTCGAGTCGGAGGACTTCCGCGAGGGGATCAGAGCGTTCGCCGAAAAGCGCCGTCCAGAGTGGCGCGGTCGCTGAAGCACGGTTTGAGCGAGCGCTTAGGACCGCCATCCATGCTCGAAGACGGTGGTATGTTCCGCCTCGGCGGGACCGACTTGGAGGGCGACACGTGAGCGAAGCTGACGCAAGGGAGGAGGCGGACCGCGTCGCGATCCGGGATGGATTCACCGAGCGCTTGGCCGAGAGGCTTGGGGCAGCAGCGCGAGCGTCGGCCGTCTTCGGCGAGCCAGTAGAGGAGCAGGAAGTAACGGTGATCCCCGTCGCCAGGGCCAGGTGGGGATTCGGCGGGGGAAGCGGCGGTCGCGACGGGGAGCAAGGAGCGGGCGGCGGCGGAGGGATGTTCGTTTCGCCGGTTGGCTACATCGAGCTACGCGCGGGAGAGGCTCGATTCCGCCGCCTTCACAACCGCGCGCAGATCGCCGCAGCCGCTGTGGCCGCGGGCGCCGTGGCCTGTGGACTTTCGGCAGCGGTCGCGTTCCGCGTGGGACGGATGCGCCGACCACGAGCCGGCCGAGCCGGCGTCAAGTGGCTGCTGCTCAAGCCTGCGGGAATCGGCTTTCGGGCGTTGAGGCGCGCGTCCGGCTAGCCGCCCAACTTCGCACTCAGGCTGAGCACGCGATTGACGGAGCGCTCGAACGCGGGGCGATTCAGCTTCCCCGCCGCGAGCCGGCCCTGCAGCTCATGCCAGGCGCGGGCGGCGTGGCCCTTGCGCGTGTACAGAAGGAGGTCGGTTCCGGCCTTGGCTGCGTCGACCCCGACCGACACCGCGCCGTCGAAATGGTTGACCGACGGCGTCTCGAGGGCGTCGGTGACCGAGACCCCCTTGAATCCGACGCGCCGCCGGAGCTCACCGGTCGCGATGCGCTTGGTCGCGATCGCCGGTCGATGAGAGAAGTCGGTGTAGACCGCGGTGCTGATCATCACCATGTCGCCCCCGTCGCTCGAGAACGGCCCGTACGGCTTCTCATCGACACGTCGGAGCTTCGCTCGTGGCAGGTGGATCTTCTGTACCCCGTTGTCGGTGTTCCCCTTCGCCGCCCCGAGGCCGGGGAAGTGCTTGCCGGTGGCGGCCACTCCGTGGTCCTGCATGCCGGTCGCAAAGGGGATCGCCGTCCGGATGACGCGCTCCGGCCTCGAGCCGAAGCTGCGGTGTTCCGCGGTGATCGCGCTTCCGGGCCGCCCAACATCGAGGACGGGCGCCAGGTTCACGTTGATCCCTACGCCCTTCAGGTTCTCGGCGGTCCTGACCCCCTGACGGCGGCTGTAGCGCCTGCCGCGCTGGCCCATCTCCTCCGCCGAAGCGTTGGGGGGCCCCGATAGGCGCTTCACGAGCCCGCCCTCCTGGTCGATCATGATGAGCAGCGGGTTGCGCAGTCCCTGCGGGCGCTTGATCGCCTGAAGCCTGCGGATGAGCCGCCGGTTGTGACGGGTCGACCCCAGATTGTCGTCGAAGAGGATCACTCCGGCCAGCCTGCCCTGGCCGATCAGGCGCTTGACCTGATGCGGCGGGCTGCCGCCGTGGAAACCGGTGATCAGGCGCTGCCCGGCGAGCTCCGCCGTCGAGAGGCCGTCCGCCCGTGAGTGGCGCTGCTTCGTCGTCCCGTCCGCGAGCGCGACCCAGATGGCAACGGCAATCCCCGCTACCACGAGGAGCGCGGTGATGCGGCGCCTCCAGAACGTCAGCTTCCCCGGCACGGATCGCTGATGCTACGCACAAGCGCCGTCCGAGGCGATTCCTAGCCTTTGCGCGTGCCGGTCACGCCTGCCCACGGGCACCTCCCACGATCCAGCGCACCGCGATGCCGCCACTGATCACCTTCGAGGAGGCGATGGAGCTCGCCGAGATCTCCGGCCATGAGGAGATCACGGCTCTCGTGGAGCGCGCCTGGGAGGTGCGCACCGAGCGCTTCGGCGACTCGACCGACATGTGCTCGCTCGTCAACGCGAAGTCGGGCGGCTGCGCCGAGGACTGCGGGTTCTGCGCCCAGTCGCGCTACGCCGAGGCGGACACCCCGATGCACGCGATGATGGAGCCGGATCAGATCCTCGAGCACGCGAAGGCGGCCGAGGCCGCCGGCGCGCACCGCTTCTGCATGGTCACGCAGGGTCAGGGGCTCTCGCGGCGCGACTTCCAGAAGATCCTCGAGGGCGCCCGCCTGGTCTCCGAGAACACCAACCTCAAGCGTTGCGTCTCGATCGGCCACATGTCCGCCGACCGGGCGAAGCAGCTCGCCGACGCGGGCGTCCAGCGCGTTCACCACAACGTCGAGACGGCGCGGTCCCACTACCCGGAGGTATCGACGACCGTCCGCTACGAGGGCCGCATCCGCACCATCGACGCGGTCAGGGAGGCGGGCCTGGAGAGCTGCGTCGGCGGCATCCTCAACCTCGGCGAGACACCGCGCCAACGGGTCGAGATGGCCTTCGAGCTGGCCGAGATCGATCCCACCTCGGTTCCGATCAACCTCCTGAACCCCCGCGCCGGCACCAAGTTCGGCGACCGCCCGTTGATGGACCCGTGGGAGGTCGTCAAGTGGGTCGCGATCTTCCGCCTGATCCTGCCCGATGCCCTCTTCCGGTTGTGCGGCGGGCGGGTCGAGAACCTGGAGGACCTCCAGCCGCTGGCGGTCAAGGCGGGGCTGAACGGCGTGATGATGGGGAACTTCCTGACGACCCTCGGCGCCGAGCCCGCCGACGATCGCGCGATGTTCGAGGACCTGGGCCTGAACGTCGCCCGCCAGCCCGACAACGGCGCCAATCCGCGACCCGACAACCGCTCCGGCTGGCTCGACGGAGAGGCGCCGAATACCCCCGTCGACGATCTAATCGACAGCCAGGCCGAGGCCCCGTTCTGGGATCCCTCGACGCAACTTCGGGTCATCAAGAAGAAGCAAACGCCTCCGCCGTACCCGAAGGCTGACGAGGCCGCCGCCGCTCAGCCCGCCGGCTGGGGCGACTGACCGCGCAATGCGAGATGTCGCTGACCGTCTCGACGACCTCCGAGATGCGGGGTTGTACCGCCGGCTGCGCCTGATCGAGAGCCCGCAGGGCCCGCGGGTCACCCTCGACGGAGCCGAGGTTCTGCTGCTCTGCTCCAACAATTACCTCGGCCTCGCCGACCACCCGCGCGTGCGCCAGGCGGCGGCGGATGCGGCCGAGCGCTTCGGCGCCGGGGCGGGCGCGTCGCGCCTGATCTCGGGAAACATGTCGATCCACGACCGGCTCGAGCGGCGCCTCGCCGACTTCGCCGGATATGAGCGCGCGCTGCTCTTCGGCTCCGGGTACCTCGCGAACCTGGGGACCGTCTCCGCGCTCGTCGGTCGCGGCCAGGTCGTCTTCTCCGACGAGCTGAACCACGCGAGCCTCATCGACGGGTGCCGCATCTCGCGCGCCGAGCGGTTCGTCTACCACCACTGCGATCTCGATCACCTGGCCTGGGGTCTGCGCAAGGCCGGCCACCGCGGGGCGCTCATCGTCACCGACGCGATCTTCTCCATGGACGGCGACGTCGCGCCGATCGCTGAGCTCACCGAGCTCGCACACCGCAACGGCTGCCGGGTGCTGGTCGACGAGGCGCACGCGATCGGCTCCCTGGGCCCGGACGGGCGTGGCGCGGTGGCCGAGGCGGGGCTCGGGGGCGAGGTCGACCTGGTCGTCGGCACGCTGGGCAAGACGCTGGGGAGCTACGGCGCTTACGTGTGTGCAAGCGCGGAGATCGTTGACCTGCTCACGAACGTGGCGCGGCCGTTCATCTTCTCGACCGCGCTGCCGCCGCCGGCGGTTGGGGCCGCGATTGCGGCACTGGCGATCCTCGAGAGCCAGCCCGGAATGGTCGAACACCTGCGGCTCAACGGCGCCACCCTGCGCGAGGCGCTCGCGGAGAACGGCCTTCAGGCCGGGCCTTCGCGCACCCAGATCGTTCCGATCGTCGTCGGCGATGCGGAGCTCGCGATGGCGCTATGCGAGCGGGCGCTCGACGGGCGGGTGTTCGCCCAGGCGATCCGGCCGCCGACCGTTCCCGAGGGGACGTCACGGCTGCGCCTCTCGGTCATGGCGAACCACGGCGCAAACGACCTGCGGGCTGCGGCGCGACTGATCGCGGGCGCGGCGGCGGAGCTCGGCGTTGGAACCTCCACCGCAGGGCCGGGTCACCCGCAGCAAGTGCTGCGCGAAGCCGCTTAGTGCGCGGCGTCTTCGTCACGGGCACCGGCACGGAGGTCGGCAAGACGGTCGTGGCGGCGGTCATCGCTCGCTCTCATGCGGCAGCCGGCGAGCGGGTCGCGGTGTTCAAGCCCGCGGTCAGCGGCCTGGATGAGGGCGGTGAGCCGGACCACACGCTGCTTCGCCGTTCCGCCGGCTCGTCCCAGTCGGATGACGAGATCGCGCCGTACCGCTACGGCCCTCCCGTTTCCCCGCATCTCGGCGCCGAGCTCGCCGGTGAGACCATCGAGCGTGAGCGGCTGCTCGACGCCGCCCGGGAGGCCGCCCACGACGCCGACTTCCTGGTCTGCGAGGGGGTCGGAGGCGTGCTGGTCCCGCTGACGCTCGGCTACCTGGTCCGCGACCTGGCACGGGACCTGGCGCTTCCGATCGTGATCGCCGCCGCGCCGGGGCTCGGGACGATCAATCACACCCTCATGGCTGTCGAATGCGCGCGTGCCGTGGGGCTCGAAGTCACCGCGGTCGTGCTGACGCCCTGGCCGAATGAACCTGGCGTGGTCGAGACGTCGAATCGCGAAGCCATCGAGCGCATCGGGCAGATGCGGATCGCGGTCCTGCCCCTAATCGACCTGGCCGACCCCGGGAGCTGGCCTGCCCTCAGCCTCTCCGGAGGCGGCTAAGCGGCCCTGTGCGCGTGGCTGACTCCACTCGGGATGGTGGAAACGCCGCCGCCAGCCCGTGCGCGATATCGGCGCGTTGACCGGCGGTCAGGTCCGAGCCGGCTTCCGCCGCCGCGAGGTCTATGGTCGGACGCGATGTCGAAGGTTCGCGACCTCGACCACCGTCACCTCTGGCACCCGTTCACACAACAGCTCGACTGGTGTCGAGAGGAGCCACTGGTGATCGAGCGGGCCGAGGGCACCGACCTCATCGACGCCGAGGGGAATCGCTACATCGACGGCGTCTCCTCGCTGTGGTGCAACGTCCATGGGCACCGCCACCCGTTGATCGACCAAGCCGTGCACGACCAGCTCGAGCGGGTCGCACACTCGACGATGCTCGGATTGACGCACCGGAGTGCCGCCGAGTTGGCCGCGCGGCTGGTTGATCTGGCGCCGCCCGGACTGAACCGCGTCTTCTACTCCGACTCGGGCTCGACGGCCACCGAGGTCGCGCTGAAGATGGCGTTCCAATACTGGCAGCAGCGCGGCGGCCAGCACACGCGGCGGACCTCGTTCGTCTCGCTTCGCGACGCGTACCACGGCGACACGCTCGGCGCGGTCTCCGTCGGCGGGATCGATCTCTTCCACTCGATGTATTCGCCGCTCCTCTTCGAGGCACATCGCGTCGACCCCGGCGACGCTGAGCAGCTCGAGTGCGTGCTCGACTTCCACTCGGAGGAGGTGGCGGCGGTGATCGTGGAGCCGCTCGTCCAGGGCGCCGCGGGCATCCGGGTGCAGCCGCCGGGCTACCTGCGCCAGGTGCGCGAGCTCTGTGACCGCCACGACGTCTTCCTGATCTGCGACGAGGTCGCGACCGGGCTCGGGCGCACCGGCACGATGTTTGCCTGCGAGCAGGAGGGTGTCGCGCCCGACTTCCTCTGCCTCGGGAAGGGGCTGACCGGCGGCTATATGCCACTGGCGGCCACGATGACCACCGAGCGCGTGTATGCCGGGTTCCTCGGGGCGGCCGAGGACGCGTGCACGTTCTTCCACGGACACACCTTCACTGGCAGCCCGCTCGCCTGCGCGGCGGCCCTCGCCAACCTCGACGCCTTTCAGTCCGAGCACACGCTCCTGCGCCTGCAGCCGAAGATCCGCTTGCTGGGCGAGACGCTCGACGAGGTGGCGGCAATGGCGGAGGTCGCAGAGGTGCGCGGCCGCGGCTTCATGGCCGGAATCGACCTCGGCGACCACCATCCCTCGCTGCGGCTCGGCCACCGAGTCGTGCTCGAGGCGCGTCGCCGCGGCGCGATCATTCGTCCTCTCGGGGACGTCATCGTGCTGATGCCGCCGCTCTCGATCTCGAAGGCCGACCTGCGGCGGTTGGTCGAGATCGTTGGTGAATCGATCCGTGCGGCCTT
>VAYL01000130.1:407-2096 GCA_005884305.1 Actinomycetota bacterium | reverse complement strand
TGCCGGTTCCGCGGGCGGCGTAGGGCCGCCCCTCTGCGGCGCCGTCTCGCTGCCCGATTTCCGTCTCCTGCCGATATTTCTTGTGATGAGATCGTCGCGCGTGCGTAATAGGGGCGTGACGCAGACGCTTGCGGCAGCGGCGACCGAGGCTCCGAGTGGCGTCGATACGGCGTTCGAGGAGCTCTACCGCTCGAGCCGCGACGACGTTTACGCCTACGTCGCGGGGCTCCTGAGGGATCGCTCCGCCGCCGAGGACGTGACCGCCCAGGCGTTCGAGCGCGCCTACCGGCGGCGGCGCACGTTCAATCCAGGGAGGGGAAGCCGGCGGGCTTGGCTGTTCGGGATCGCGCGGAACGCGGCCCTCGACGAGCTGCGACGCCGGCGCCGAGGGGCGCGGCTCGTGACCGATCCCGAGGACGACGCGCTGGCGCCCGCTCATGAGATGGCTGAAGTCGCGGTTCGCCGTACAGCACTTCGGATGGCCATCGCGGAGCTCTCGCCGCGCGAGCGGGAGCTCGTGGCGCTCAAGTTCTTCGCCGGCCTGACGAACGGCGAGATCGCCAGTGTCATCGGGACCTCGGAGACCAACGCCGGGACAAAGCTGCACCGTGTAATCCAAAAGCTGAGGGAGGCGTGCGATGAGGCTGCGTGACCACGACATGCCGCTGGACCCGGATGTCGAGCGGGAGCTCGAGGCAGTCGATCACGCCCTTCAGGGGCTTCGGGTCGCGACGGATCTCGAGGACCTCAGCGACCTCGCGGTGGATGCCCGGGCTGACCGCCCAGCGCTTGAACCCGATTTCGGAACCAAGCTCGACCAGTGGGCCGCCGCGGGTTTCCCGCGCGAAGGCCGTCCGGGAATTCGCACCGAGGGAGAGACCGGCTCCGCCCTGTCCGGCCTGTTCGAGCGGCTGCGGTCAGTGCCACCTCGCCGCGTGCTGCTCTCGACGGGCGCCGCGGCCACGCTCGTGGTCGCGGTGACCGTCGGAATCGCCGTGAGCGATCAGCTCGGGGGGCCGGGAGGCGGCGCCGGGAACATCGCCGCGCCGAGCGCCACCAGCGGTCCGGCCGTCGACACCGTCCGGAGCCCGAGCTCGGGCGGTGCGAGCGCCGGGCGCGCTGCGGAGGCCCGACCGGACGTCACCCAGAATCAGACGTTCGCTCCGGCGGCTCGTCAAGCAACGATCGATGCACGACCCGGCCTGGCTCTCGGGACGCCTCAGGCCGGTCGCGCCGCCCATCGCAAAGTCAAGCAGAACGTGGACCTCGTGCTCGCCACCGAGCCGAACGACGTGCGGGACGTCGCCGACGGCGTCTTCGGTGTCGCCGACCAGTACA
Source organism: Actinomycetota bacterium (assembly GCA_005884305.1). Taxonomy (GTDB): domain Bacteria; phylum Actinomycetota; class Thermoleophilia; order Solirubrobacterales; family 70-9; genus AC-56. The sequence goes on along the minus strand of VAYL01000130.1, from coordinate 758 downwards.
ACGGCTTCGTCGTTTCGTCGAACGTGACGAGCGGACGCGGATCGACACCGGTACCCCTCGAGCGCGGCGACACGGGACAGCGGACGAGCGGGGCCGGCACCATCGAGTTGCGGATCCCAGCCGCGCACCTCCAGGATGCTTTGGGTGACCTCTCGAAGCTCGCCCACGTCACATCGCGCACCGACGGCACCGTCGACATCACCAACCAGTTCGATGCGGCGAAGACTCACGTCCAGGACCTCGAGGCCGAGCGCCAGCATCTGCTTCGCCAGCTCGCCGACGCGATCACGAGCACGGAAGAGGAGAGCATCAAGCAGCGTCTGGCCATCGTCGAGAACCAGCTCGCCGACG
>VAYL01000130.1:0-387 GCA_005884305.1 Actinomycetota bacterium | reverse complement strand
CGTCTCGTGCCCGTGACGGTCGAGATCCGCGGTCAGGAGGGCGTGGACTACGGCGGCGCGTGGGGCATCGGCGACGCGTTCCATGACGCCGGGCGCGTGCTGACCGTGATCGGCGGGATCCTCTTGATCAGCGCCGCGGTGCTCGCCCCGCTCGGCCTGATCGGCGGGCTCGCCTGGATTACCGCCCGCGCCGTGATCAGGCGCCGCCGCGAGGACGCGCTGGAGTAGTCGCCCGGTCCGGGTCGGGGATGCGTCCCCGGGAGTGCCTGTCGACCCGTCCGGAGGATCCGGAGGCGAGGGCTGCTTCCTTACTCGTCGTAGGGCTCGAAGTCGGCCTTGCGAGCGCCGCAGACCGGACAGAACCAATCGTCCGGGATCGACTCGAAC
>VAYL01000257.1 GCA_005884305.1 Actinomycetota bacterium | reverse complement strand
TGGGCGCATCTTGGCGCGCAGCACTATCGAAGGTGAAGTCTTGGAGGGTGCGAAGTCCCCGACCTGGCTTGCTAAGCCATAAGAGAGACGCCCCGCCGAAGCGGGGCGTCTCAGGGGTACAGGGAGGAGAGATATGTATGTGTCTTATGTGAGGGGTGTCGACACCTTTAGGCGCCGCTCGGGACGCTGAACCGCGTTGAAGCGGTCAACGCCACTAGGGCGGCGCCGATGCCAACCAAGAAGATTCCTGCGGTCCAATCGGCGGTCGCGAGGCCGACGACGAATCCGCCGATGATCGCGAAGACCGCGAGCGTGTAGTCGAAGCCCGCGTAGGCGGAGAGCGGAACGCTGCGCTGCTGGCCGACGGCCTGGAGAGAGAGGCCGAGCAGCATCACACCGAACGCGAACGCGACTACTCCCGCGGCTTGGCCGAACCCAAAGATGAAGGGGCTGGCCATTACAGCTGGTGCCGCCACCGTCTGGATGGCGGCGTGTGCGCCGAAGGGGATCGTCGTGCGGGTTCTCCTCATCACGACAGGCAGATTACGAACGTATGTGCGAATCGTCTGTGCGTGCGGTCACAGATGGACCGGCATCTTTCGAGGACCCCTGGTCCTACTCTGGTCGCATGGAGCGCCCGCGCATTCGCGGCGAGGACGATCAGGGCCATGAAGGTGGTGGCCCGCGACCAGCGGATCCCAAAGCCGCTGCGATGGATCACCGGACTCGCGCTTCTGCCAATCCCAGGACCGGTCGATGAGGTCGATTCGAGAGGCGTGGACGGCCGCCTCGTAGGCGTTCGCCGGGGCACAAGGCCTCCCGCGTAACGGCTGCTCGCCATGTACCGTTGGCGCCCCATGGAGCGGCGCCGGATCGACACGCTCCTCACCGAGCGCGGACTCGCCGGCTCGCGCACGCGCGCCGCTGAGTCGGTGCGAGCCGGGCGGGTCCGGATCGGCCGCGATGGGCTGCGCGTCACGAAGCCCGGACAGCTTGTTGAGGCCGATGCGGACCTTCTCGTGGAGGGCGAGCGCCGGTATGTCTCACGCGGCGGGCTGAAGCTCGAGCACGCCCTGGACGAACTCGGCATCGAGGTGGCTGGGCTTTCGTGCCTCGACGTCGGCGCTTCCACGGGCGGCTTCACCGATTGCCTGCTCCAGCGTGGGGCGGAGCGCGTGATCGCGGTCGATGTCGGATACGGGCAGCTGGACTGGATCCTTCGCAACGACCCACGTGTCGAGGTCATGGAGCGCGTGAACGCCCGCAACCTGAGGCCCGACGACCTTCCCTTCCGGCCCGATCTGGCGACGATCGACGCCTCGTTCATCTCGCTGCCGAAGCTGCTGCCCCCGGTCGCCGGCTGCGTGGGCGAGGATGGTGCGATCCTCGCCCTCGTGAAGCCCCAGTTCGAGCTTGGCCGCGGACGCGTTCGCGGTGGCGTCGTGCGCTCGGCGGATGAGCGCCGCGAGGCCCTGATGAACGTCGCGTGCGCTGCGAATGAGGCCGGCCTCTCGGTGAAGGGATTCGCGCCGTCGGGGCTGCCGGGGCCGAAGGGAAAGTTCATCTGGTGCGCCACCCAGGGCGACGGGATCGACGATCTGGGTGCGGCCGTGGAGAAGGTGGAGGCATGACGGCGGACGCCGTGACCACCAAGGGGGCCGTGAAGACCGCGGTGCTGTTCACGCACACGCGGCCCGAGCAGACGAGCCCGGCGGTGCGTGCGGCCCTTGACGCCGCCGCCAAGCGGAATTGCACCGTGCTCGCCTCGCAGGACGAACGCTCCAAGCTCGGCGACGTCGGGGTGGGGCTCGAGCGGGCGACCGATCTGCCCGACCGTCCGGACCTCTGCCTCGTGCTCGGGGGCGATGGGACGATCCTGCAGGCGCTTCGCCAGTACGCGGGCTCGGGAGTTCCGGTCTTCGGCGTGAACTTCGGAACGGTCGGCTTCCTCGCCGCGGCCGAGCGCGACGAGCTGGAGCTCGGCCTCGAGCGAGCCTTCGCGGGCGAGTTCGAGACCCTGACGGTGCCCGGCCTGCGGGTAAAGGTCGACGATCCGCGCCCGGTGGCCCTCAACGACGTTTCCTTCATCAGGAGGCCGCATGGGCGGGTCGCCGAGCTCTCGTACCGGCTCGGCGGTCAGGAGGTCGGTCACGTGCGCTGCGACGGACTCGTCGCCGCGACCCCGGTCGGGTCGACCGGCTACAACCTGGCCAACCAGGGCCCGATCCTCGCCTGGGGCGTGGAGGGCTACGTGGCCAGCTTCATCGCTCCACATACGCTGACGGCCCGGCCGCTGGTGGTCGCCCCCGACGACGTGCTCTACGTGGTTAACCAGCCCGGCCGCGAGCCCGTGGACGTGATGCTCGACGGCGAGCCCGTTGCCGAGCTCGCGAGCGGCGACGAGATGGAGGTCTCGTTCCACCCTGGCATGGGCACGCTCGCGCAGCTGCCCGGGCAGACGTTCTACAGCCGCATTCGCGAGAAGTTCGGCTGGCTAGCGCACTAGCCGCGAGTCGAACACTCGGCCAAACCGAGGTAGCTAACCTCGCATTTCGGATGGAGCGTAAGTGGTGGACTCTGCTCGCGGTCTGTGTGGCGACGTTCATGTTGCTGCTCGACATCACCGTCGTCAACGTCGCCCTCCCGGACATCCAGTCGAGCCTCGGGGCCAGCCTCTCGAGCCTCCAATGGGTGGTCGATGCCTACTCGCTGACCCTTGCCGCGTTCCTCTTGACGGCGGGTTCCCTCGCCGACCGCATGGGCCGCCGGCGGGTCTTCACGTTCGGCTTCTTGATCTTCACCGCCGCGTCGTTCCTCTGCGGGATCTCCCCCAACGCGACCCTCCTCAACCTGGCGCGCGGCCTTCAGGGGGTCGGCGGCGCGGCGATGTTCGCCACGTCGCTGGCGCTGA
>VAYL01000003.1:28014-30167 GCA_005884305.1 Actinomycetota bacterium | reverse complement strand
TGGCCGAGCTATGTCGCGTACGCGGTCTCGTTTCTCACGATCGGGATCATCTGGATCAACCACCACGCGATGATCCGGCGGCTGCGAGCGGTCGATCACGAGGTCCTGGTGGTGAACCTGCTGCTCCTGCTGTTCGTCGGGCTCCTTCCGTTCACGACCCACCTCATGGCCACCTACTTGAAGGAGGGCGAGGGCGACCACCTGGCGGCGGCCATCTACAGCGGCTCGTTCCTGGCCATGTCGATCGCGTTCGCGACGCTCAACTGGCGAATCCTGTTCCATAAGACGCAGCTGGCGGCCGAGGCGATGCCTGAGGCCAGGCGCCGGGCGATCCTCACGCGCGGTGTCGCCGGGTTGGTCCCGTATCTCATCGCGACGATCCTCGCGATCGTCTCCGCCTACGTAACCCTCGCGATCTGCGGTGCGGTGGCGCTCTTCTACGCGCTCCCGATGGCGAGCGGCAGCGAAGGAAGGGCGTCGCCGGCCTAGATGAGTGATTCCACGACATCGCACGCCTGGATGACGCACGTGGCCATGGAATCACTCATCTACGTTCCGCCAGCGTCCCGACGACGGCCTCATAGACGCCGTCGCCGCTTCGCCCCTCCGTCACCGTGACGTTTCGCCGCCCGGCGATCGCCTCACGCAGGGCGGGATCTCGCTCGGGCCCGTTCGCGACGACGAAGAATCGCCCCACGTATTCGCAGGCGTCCAGGTCCTCGAGCGAATCGCCGACCGCGATGCATTCGTCCGGCGCGTATCCGCGGGCACGCATGTGAAAGCCGACCGCCTTCGCCTTGCTGGCACCGCCGGGAACCAGGTGGTAGGCGTGCGCCACCTCGTCGAGTCCCTCCACGGGCCTGGTGATCGCGCCGTTGTCCAGGAAGCGCAGGTCCTCATGGCCCGCCTCGACGAGGAACTCATTTGCCTGCGCGACGTCGACCTTGCCGCGAAACAGGTGGGACAGGTGGCGGTCGTGGTGCCATGGGTGGTGCCACTCCAGGCGCTCAGGGAATCGCTCGAACAGCATGTCCGGGATCCCGGCCGCGAGCATCTTCTCCGCCGGCGTTCCGTCATCGTCCGGGACCCAGTCACCGGTCAGCAACGTGCGCTCGCCGTCGATGAAGACGCCGCAGCCCGCCTCGTAGATATAGGAGGTCTGGCCCAGGAGTCGGGCGTCGGCCATCACCTGCGCCTCTCGCCGCCCGGACATGATCACGACCTCCACTCCGGCCCGATGGCAGGCCTCGATCGTTCGAGCCTGCCGCATCGAGAACTCGCCCTCCCAGTCGCGAAACAGCGACCCGTGGTGGCCGAGAAGGGTTCCGTCGAGATCGGTGTAGAGGCAGCGAAGCGCCACGGCCGGGCACCGTATAGGGCGAACCTCGGGGATCGCCTAACGTAGGTGCCGGTGACCCGCTGGCGCCTCGCCGATCGCCTGCTCTCGTTCCCGCCGCCGCTCGCGGCCGGGATCGTCAACGTCACCGACGACTCGTTCTTCGAGGGCGCGCGCAGCGTGACCCCGGAGCAGGCGGTGGAGGATGGCGTCGCGCTGGTGTCGGCTGGGTTCGATCTGCTCGACGTCGGCGCCGTGCCCGCGAGCGCGGGAGACCCGATATCGCCGGGGGACGAGGCGGCGCGGCTGGTCCCGGCGATCGAGGCTCTGGCTCAGCGAGTGGACGTCCCGATAAGCGCGGACACGTTTCAGGCCGAGGTCGCCACGCGGGCGCTGGACGCGGGCGCGGTGGCGATCAACGACATCTCGGGAGGCGCCGAGCCGGAGCTCCTGGAGCTGGTGGGTCAGCGCGGCTGCGGCTACGTCCTCATGCACATCGAGGGCCCGCCGCGCTCGGATCGCGTGCCATCGGGCCACGACGACCCGGTCGCCTATCTCATCGGCTGGTTCGCCGAGCGCATGGAGTCCGCGCTCGCCCGGGGCGTACACGAGGACCAGATCGCGCTCGATCCCGGCTTTGACTTCGACCTCAGCGTCGAGGACGACACCCGCATCCTCGCGGGCCTCGCCGAGCTGCGCCGCCTGGGCCGCCCGCTGTTCGTGGCGCTCTCGCGGAAGGACTTCCTTGGCGCTCTGCTGGCGGGATCCTGGGAGGACCGCGCCCCCGCGACCGAGCGTGAGTGGGCCACGGCCGCGG
>VAYL01000003.1:26290-27965 GCA_005884305.1 Actinomycetota bacterium | reverse complement strand
GCCACCTCGGCGCTCGACGCGCTGCGGGTGGCGGCGGCGATCGCGGACCCGACCGCGGTCGATGGGGTCGCGGCGCATGCCACCGGCCCGGCGGTGAGCCGTGCAGGTCGACGCTAGCGCCGCCGCGCAGGCGGGCTGGACCCGCGCGATCGAGCCCGGCCGCTCCGATGGCCGCCTCGTCGCCGAGAGCTTCGAGGGGAGCCGGCCGGCTCAGACGGTGCCGATCCCGCCCGACATCGCTCCGGAGCTAAACGCCGCGCTGCTCGGCAGCGGCATCGCGGCTCTGTACACCCATCAGCTCGAGGCGCTGGAGGCCGCGCGCGAGGGCAACGTCGTCGTCACAAGTGGGACCGCTTCCGGCAAGTCGCTGTCGTTCAACCTTCCGGTCCTGGACGAGCTCGTTCGCGATGACCATCGCCGGGCGCTCTATCTGTACCCGACGAAGGCACTCGCCCAAGACCAGGCGCGAAAGCTCTCTGAGCTCGGCCTGCGGCAGATTCGACATGCGATCTACGACGGCGACACCCCGCGCGACGACCGCCCGCAGATCCGACGGCGTTCGAACCTGATCCTCACCAACCCCGACATGCTCCATGTGGGAGTCCTCCCGCACAACAAGAGCTGGGGCGACTTCTTCGCAAACCTCGGCTGGGTCGTCGTCGACGAGGCGCACACCTATCGCGGCGTCTTCGGGTCTCACGTCGCGAACGTGCTCCGGCGGCTGCGACGAGTCGCGGCGCGCTACGGGGCCGAGCCGCGCTTCGCCCTCGCCTCGGCGACCATCGCCAATCCGCTCGAGCTCGCCGAGGGCCTGGTGGGGGAGCCGTTTCGCCTGATCGATTCCGACGGCGCAGCGCGGGCGAAGCGCCGCATCGGGATGTGGAACCCGCCCGTCATCGACCCGCGCTCGATGACGCGCCGCTCGGTGCTATCCGAGGCGGCGGAGCTGCTGGCCGATCTCGTCGGCGAGGGAATGCGGACGATCTGCTTCCTGCGCAGCCGGCGGGGAATCGAGCTGATCCAGCGCTTCACGCGGATGCGGCTCGAGGAGCTGGGCCGGCCGCAGCTCGCCGAGCGGATCGCGCCGTACCGCGGGGGCTACACGCCGCAGCAGCGCCGCGACATCGAGGCGCGGCTTGCCGGGGGCGATCTGCTGGCAGTCGTCGCGACCGATGCGCTCGAGCTGGGAATCGACATCGGCTATCTGGACGCCGCGGTCTGCGTCACGTTCCCCGGCACCGTCGCGAGCCTGCGTCAGATGTGGGGTCGCGCCGGGCGGCGGACCGATGGGCTGGCCCTCTACATCGCCGGCGAGGACGCCCTCGACCAGTTCTTCTGCCGCCATCCCGACGAGTTCCTGGAGCGCCCGGTCGAGGCGGCGATCCTGGACCACGAGAACGATCGGATCCAGACGGCCCACGTGCTGGCGGCGGCGTATGAGTTGCCGCTGTCCGAGTCGGATGGCGAGTTCCTGGGCCCGCGATGGCGCGAGCGCGCCGAGGCGCTGGTCGGTATGGGCGAGCTGCGGCGCGTCAAGGGCGAGCGGTACCTGCCGCGAGGGCCGCACTTTCCCGCCGGCGATATCTCGCTTCGGTCCGCCTCGCCGGACTCGGTGGCGATCGTGGAGCGCGACTCCGGGGAGCTCCTCGGTGCGGTTGAGGCCGAACGCGCGTTC
>VAYL01000003.1:25691-26240 GCA_005884305.1 Actinomycetota bacterium | reverse complement strand
GGTTCGCGAGCTCGACATCGAGGCGCGCCGTGCCGCCGTCGACCACTTCGACGGCGACTGGTACACGCAGCCGAAGAAGGAGACGGAGGTGTTCATCGAGGAGGTCGCGCAGCGGCGCGAGGTCGCCGGGGTGGAGCTCTCCTTCGGCGAGGTGTCGGTCACCGAGCAGGTCATGGCCTTCCAGCGCAAGAGCCTCTCCGACCACGAGGTGATCGATTTGGTCGCCCTCGACCTTCCGGAGACGAACTTCCCGACCCAGGCGCTGTGGTACGAGCTGCCCGACGAGCTGGCGGGCCCGCAGTCGCTGCCGCCCGAAGTGCAGCTGGGCGCCCTTCACGCGACCGAGCGCTCGCAGATCGCGGTCCTGCCGCTGCTCGCGATGTGCGACCGATGGGACATCGGCGGGCTGTCGACAAACGTGCACTTCCAGACCGGCCGTCCGACGATCTTCATCTACGACGGCCATCCCGGCGGCGTGGGACTGGCGCGCCGCGGCTACGAGGCGTTCGAGCGGCTGCTCGCCGACGCGGCAAAACTCGTGGGCGAGTG
>VAYL01000003.1:17699-25654 GCA_005884305.1 Actinomycetota bacterium | reverse complement strand
GGTCAGTTCGAGCGAAAAGCCCACTTGCCCGAGGTACATTAATACACGAGGGTACTTGTGTATCGAACTCTGGCGGCCGCTTCCAGGGCCGCTAGAAGGTTAGCTTTTCGAAGTCATTCCACTGGAGCGTGACCCCGTCGGTCATCGAATCCCAGTTCGGCACCTTCAGCGTGCGGATCGGGCCGCCGCCACGGGAGTCGAGCTGCCAGGTCGCGGTGCCGCTCGCGTCAGGGCTTGATGCGACGAAGACGTCCCCGCCCTGGATGAACGGCAGGCTGCCCAGCACCGGGTCAGGCGAGCTCAGGTCCGTCTGCCCGTCGCGGTTGCGGTCGAATGCGAAGAAGGCGTTCACCTGCTTGGAGATCGGGCAGAGCGTCGCGTTGCAGACGTTGAGCCCGTCGACGAGCAGCCGGTCGTTCTGCCCGGGCTGGTCACCCCAGAACTCCTTGTACCTGATGTTGACCGCGCTCATGCTGCCCGGGCGGAAGCCGGCGTACGTCTCCACCGCGGGCGACGCGAGCAGGCGCAGCGTGTAGTCGCTTCGCACGAACGGCTCGTAATAGATGTGGAGCGTCGGAAGGCCCGGGCGAAGGACCGTGAACTCGTACCGCTGCCCAGACTGGATCGTGACCGGCCCCCACGCGCCGCCGCCGGTCGAGCCGTCGGTGATCGCGATCGTGTGGACCGGCGTCGCCGTGATCCGCGTGCCGTCGGCGTGGAGCGGCCAGATCTGGACCGTCGCGCCGGCGAGCCCCGAGTTCTGCGGGAAGTTGAGCGCCTTCCCCGCGACCTGGATCGCCCCGTTCTGGCGGACGATGTCGTGCGCGGGCCTCTGGCCGGTCAGGAACTCGTAGTACTGGATGAACGACTGGGACGACGTGCACGTCTGCACGTGCGTCTGGTTCGGGATCGTGACGTTCTCCGCGCCGTCCATGTGCCGTCCAGGAGTCCCGCGGCCCGCCCAGACCGCGAGCGTGGGGACGCCGGGGTTCTGGTTTTGGCCGTCCACGTTGATGTAGTGGCCCACGTTCGCGCGGCGCTGGGCGGCCATGGGCCCGTTCGTCAGGTAGTCGTACATGACCGACGTTCCGAGCGAGTGCGCGACGACATCGACCTGGGATCTGCCCGTGCGCTGCTTCAGAGCCGCGATGGCGTCGTCGATCTGCTGATCGACCTCGCTCTTGTCAGCGACCGCGCGCGTCGAGTTGTAGTCGACCTCGTCGATCCAGGCATGGGGATAGCCGTTGCTCGTGAAGCGCATCGCCTGCGACTCGAACTGCGCGCCGGAGCCCTCGATGCCGTGGACGAACAGGATCGGGTTCTGGTTGAAGCTCTGGGCGTTTGCGCCCGGCGCGACGAGCAGGAGCCCGGCGAACGCGGCGAGTACGGCGGCGAACCGGATCGCCCGGCTGAGTGACCTCATCATTTGCCTCCTCCAGATCCCGGTGACGAGTGCAACACGGGCTTGTACCAACCCAAAAACCCGGTGTCAAAACACAACCGGCGCCGTGTCTCAAATCCGCCCACCCCAACCCGCGATTGTCGGATTAGTTGCGATATGTCTCCATATGCTTCGGCGCCGGATATGAGCCGGCCGATCGCATACGCGCCGCCAGTGGTCGTCTTCGGCACCGGTGGTTCCGGAACCAGGGGACTGCAGCGGCTCCTGGACACGGGCGGCTACTTCATGGGCACGAACGTGAACCGTCCGGGCGACGCGCTTGACATCGCGTGGTTCATCCGGAGGTGGCTCGACCGCTACCTCGACAAATCCGAGTGGGTCGAGCAGATGTGGCGCGAGGGCCGTGTGAAGCGGTTTCGTCATCCGGGCGGGATGGCGTCGGACTTCCGGGCCACCATCGACGACCACCGGGCGGAGATCGGCAGGCGGAAGAAGAGGTGGGGGTGGAAGGTTCCCCGCTCGATCCTCGTGTTCCCCTTCGTACACGAGTTCTTCCCCGGGATGAGGGCGATTCACCTGGTCCCGACATGGCCTATTCCGCGAATCAGAACCAGGCGCGCCGCTACGCGGCCCACTTCCTGGAGCCATCCGAGCACGACCTGCCCGCCCACACGCAGTCGATCATCTTCTGGGCTCGCGCGAACCTCGCGGCGTCGCGCTACGGCGAGCAGGCCCTCGGCGACCGCTACCTGCGGCTCCGTTACGAGGAGGTGTGCGCCGACCCGGCCGGGCTCGCCGCGCGCTTGGTCGATTTCCTCGACAGCCCGACCTCGGTCGAGTCGATGCGCGAGGTCGCGGCCACGGAGATTCGCCCGTCGCCCTCGATCGGCCGCTGGAGGAAGCGCGAGGCCGCCGAAATCGCCGAGCTCGAGCGCGCCGGCGGTGAGGCGCTCCAGGCGTTCGGCTACGCCTAGATTCGGCATCCAGCGGCCCAGTGCCCTGGGGGACCTGCGCTACGATGCTCGCCTTCGGCGGGCGAAGCGTTCAGGGGAAGGTCGCCGCGCGCCGCTTTCATGCGATCACGCGAGCACCACAAGTTGGCGTATGGCTGCGTTGCGCTGGGAGCGGCGATGCTCTGCGGGCTTGTCCTGGCGACGCGCGGCGTGACGACCGCCGATCCCGCGCATGCCGCCGCTCGGCCGAGCCGGCCGCCGAACATCGTTCTCATCCAGGCGGACGACGAGACGGCGGCGCAGAACACCTGGAAGGTCATGCCGAAGACGAGACGCCTGCTGGCCCGGCACGGCGCCACGTTCGGCGACTACGTCGTTACGACGGCGGAATGCTGCCCGTCGCGGGCGTCCTTGATCACGGGCCAGTACGCCCACAACCACGGCGTCTTTTCGAGCGGCAAGGGCGAGGGCTACCCAAAGCTCATCGACAAGGGCAACGTCTTGCCGGTGTGGCTCCAGGACGCCGGATACAACACGATCCACGTCGGCAAGTTCATGAACCACTACACACAGGATCTCCCGAACCGCACGGACGTGGCCCCGGGTTGGGACGACTGGCAGACCACCCTCAGCGGCGTCCGCTACTACAACTACAGCCTCTCCGCGAATGGAAAGCTGGTCAAGTACGGCGACCAGGACAGCGACTACGTCACCCGCGTTCTGACCCACAAGTCAGTCGCCGCGGTCCGGAAATACGCACCGGAGCGGAAGCCCTTCTACCTGCAGGTGGATCAGCGCGCTCCTCATACGGCCGCGGGCAATCGCCCGGGCCGCTGCGGCGGCGGTCCCAAGGCCCGCTACGCGGAGCCGGACCCGATTGACAAGGACCTGTTCCGGCGCGCGAAATCGCCGCGGCCGCCGTCGTTCAACGAGGCGAACATCGCCGACAAGCCCGAGTTCCTGCGCGGAACCCCGCGGCTCGACTTCGACCACAGGCGCAAGATCCGCGGGAAATGGCGATGCGCGCTGGCCTCCCTGGCGGGCGTGGATCGCAGCGTCGGGCGGATTTACAAGGCGGTGGACGACGCCGGCGAACTCGGCAGAACCGTGTTCATCTTCACGAGCGACAACGGGCTCTTCTACGGCGAGCATCGCATCGAGGGCGGCAAGGTCCTGCCGTACGAGGAGGCGCTGCGCCAGCCACTCATCATCGACCTGCCAAAGCGCTTCCGGGACGGCGGCGTCAGGCGAACGATCGACGAGCCCGTCGCGAACATCGATCTCGCGCCGACCATTCTCGACCTGGCGGGTGGCAGGCCATGCACACCCGAGGGCCAATGCCGGACGATGGACGGCCGCTCGCTGATGCCGCTTTTGACCGGGAAGGGGTTCTGGCCAAACGCCCGGAACCTGCTGATCGAATTCCGCTCCCCGACGCCGGAACGGCACAAGACCTGCAACTTCGCGGGCATCAGGACGGCGCGGACCGTCTACGTCGAGCACTACTCGGTGGGGAATCCCACGACCGGGCAGTGTCAGCCGACGCTTCAGGTCGAGCGGTATGACCTGAAGGACGATCCCTACGAGCTCCACAACCTCTGCTACGGGGGGCTGCCGACGAGCTGCCCGACTAGTCAGAGACAGGCGGAGCTCGAGAGCGACCTGCAGCGGCTACGCGACTGCGCGGGCATCAAGGGACGTGACCAGCGCGTGGACGGGCGCCCGTACTGCGGATGACGCGCTCGTCCTCGAGCGGCTGGACGCTCGCCTTCGGCTTAATCGGCGCGGCCTTTGCCCTCGCCTGCGGACTGGCGTTCGCTGGCACGGCCCATCCCCCCCGCGCGGTGGCCGCCGAGCGGCACAACCCGCCGAACATCGTCCTGATCCAGGCTGACGATCAGACCCTCGGGCAGCTGACGGGCAAGGTGATGCCGAAGACCAAGCGGGACCTGATCCGCCCGGGGACGGAGTTCACGAACTACATGGTCACGACCGCGGAGTGCTGCCCGTCGCGGGCGTCACTCATCACCGGCGAGTACGCGCATAACGACGGGGTCACCTCCAACCAGGTTGGCTATCCGGGGCTGAAGGCAAAGCGAAACGTGCTGCCGGTCTGGTTGCGACGTAGTGGCTACAGGACGATGCACGTCGGCGCCAAGTATCTGAACGGCTACCGCGAGTTCGCAGGCAAGAAGGTCGCCCCGGGGTGGAGCAACTGGTTCACGGTCCTCTCACACACCCAGTACTACAAGTATGTGGCCTCCGAGGATGGGCACCGGCGCAACTTCGGCAAACGCCCGGGCGACTACATCACCCGGGTCCTCGGGCGCAAGGCGACGGGCCTGATCAACCAGTACGCGAAGCAGCGCCGGCCGTTCTTCCTCCAGCTGGATGAGCGCGCTCCGCACGTATCGCGAACCAAGGACCCCTACGGCGACTGCGATGAGAAGCCGATCCCGGATCGCCGCGACGAGCGCCGGTTCTCCCATGCCGGGCTGCCGGAGCCGCCTTCATACAACGAGGCGGATATGAGCGACAAGCCGCCGTTCCTGCAGGCCGCGCCGCGAGTGGGCCCCAGGAACGAGGCCCGCCTCACCGCGAAGTGGCGGTGTTCCCTGGACTCGCTGGTCGGTGTCGACCGTAATGTCGGCAAGGTGTTCAAGGCGGTCAAGAAGTCCGGCGAGCTCAACAACACGGTGTTCATCTACATCTCCGACAACGGCCTCTTCTACGGCGAGCATCGGATCGTGGAGGGCAAGGTCTTCCCGTACGAGGAGGCGATCAACATGCCCTTGGTGGTGCGAATCCCGAAGCGCTACCGGCAGGGGGCCCGCCGGATCGACCGGACGGGCAAGCTGGTGGGCAACATCGACCTCGCCCCGACGATCCTCGATCTCGCCCATGCGAAACCGTGCGCCCACGGGAGGTGCAGGACGATGGACGGGCGCTCGCTGATGCCGCTCCTGACGGGTCACGGCAAGTGGCCGCCCGGCCGCGCGCTACTGAACGAGTACAGCGTGCCGGACGTCCCGCGCTACTCGACCTGTGAGTTCGCGGGCATCCGCACGCGGACCGATATCTACGTCGAGCACTACCGGGTCGTCAACCCGGCCACGCACAAGTGCCAGGCGACCCTGCAAAAGGAGCGCTACAGCCTGAAGAAGGACCCGTTCGAGCTGAACAGCCTGTGCCACGGCGGCGGGCCCAATAGCTGCCCCAACAACAAGAACCAGCTCCACCTCGAGGCCCAGCTCCAGAGGCTGCGGCACTGTGCCGGAATCAAGGGCCGGGACCGCCGCAGCGGCACCCGGCCGTTTTGCAAATAGATCGTATTAGTTAAAGTACTCTTGTCCAGGATGCGAGCCGCCAGGCAGGGAGCGCTGACGGTGGCAGCCGCTTTGATCGCCGCGGGAGCTTCGTTTGGTCTCGCCGCGTGCTCGGGGGGAGGCGACTCGAATGGGTCTCACGGCGATCAGGCCAAGGGGCAGGACAACCGGCCCAACATCGTCCTGATCCAGGCCGATGACCAGACGGCGGACCAGTTCAGGCGCGCCGTCATGCCGAAGACCTTCAAGGACCTGGTGGACCACGGCACGAGGTTCAGCGATTACATCGCCACCACGGCCGAGTGCTGCCCGTCCCGGACGTCGCTGATCACCGGCCAATACGCGCACAACGACGGCGTCACCTCCAACGCGGTCGGCTACGCGGGATTGGTCGGAAAGCACGACGTGCTCCCGGTGTGGCTGCGACACAGCGGCTACCGGACCATGGAAGTCGGCGCCAAGTACGTGAACGGGTACAAGCAGTTCTCCAACGCGGCCACCGATATCGCGCCTGGATGGAGGGACTGGTTCGAGGTCCTGTCGCACACCCAGTACTACGACTACCGGATCTCGGCCAACGGACAGCACCGCGCCCGCGGGCACCACCCCGACGACTACGTCACCCGCGTTCTGACGAGAAAGGCCACCAGGCTCATCGGGAAGGGCGCCGCACGTCTCGCTCAACAAGGACGCACATGGCAACTGCGATCGCCGCCCGGTTCCGGATCCGCGCGACGAGCACGCGTTTGCCCATGCACAACTGCCCGAGCCGCCCTCCTATAACGAGGCGGACATGAGCGACAAGCCGCCGTTCCTGGCCGCTGCCCCGCCGGTGGGCTCAAACAACGAGAAGCGCCTCACCGCGAAATGGCGGTGTGCCCTGGAGGCGCTGGTCGGCGTCGATCGCAGCGTGGCGAAGGTCTTCCAGGCGGTCAAGAAGTCGGGCGAGCTGAACAACACCGTGTTTATCTACGTCTCCGACAACGGCCTGTTCTACGGCGAGCATCGACTGGTCGAGGGCAAGGTCTTCCCATACGAGGCCGCGAGCCGCCTGCCATTCGTAGTGCGACTCCCAAAGCGCTACCGGGACGGTGCCCCGCGGCTCGACCACACGGGCAAGCTCGTCGGCAACATCGACATCGCGCCGACGATTCTCGATCTCACTGGCGTTAAGCCCTGTGTCGGCAGCAGGTGCCGCACCATGGACGGCCGCTCGCTGATGCCACTTCTCGACAAGCGCGGGCATTGGCCCCGGGATCGCGCGCTGTTGAACGAGTACAGGGTTCCGGACGTCGCCCGGTACTCGACCTGCGAGTTCGCCTCGGTCCGCACGCAGGAAGAGCTTTTTGTGGAGCACTACCGAGTGGTTGACCCCAACACGGGAGACTGCCATCCAACGCTCCAGGTGGAGCGCTACAACCTGATCGCCGACCCGTTCGAGCTCGACAACAAGTGCGAGGGCGGTGGAATCGACAGTTGCCCGCACGACGCGACCGAGACCGAGCTCGAGAACACGCTCGAGCGGCTCAAGCACTGCGCCGGGACCAACGGCCGTCACCACCGGGTCGCGGGACGCCCGTTCTGCGGGTAGCGCCGTTTAACTGACCCGCAGACCAATGCACGGCACCAGCCAGTTTCGGAGCTAAAGCTCCTCACTCCAGACCATGATGCGACCTAGAAGGAGATTGGCGCCCGCGCTGGCGCTCGCGGCCGCCTCCCTTGCCCTCGCAGCGTGTTCGTCGTCGTCGCCCGCGCCACCCCAGCCCAAGACCACGGCGGTCGGAGGACGCGATGGCCGCCCGAACATCGTCCTGATCCAGGCCGATGACCAGACGGCGGCTCAGTTCACCAAGCGGGTGATGCCGAACACCTTCAAGCTCCTCGTCGACCACGGCACGTGGTTCAAGGACTACATCGCGACCACCGCGCTTTGCTGCCCCTCGCGGGCGTCCCTGATCACGGGGCAGTACGCGCACAACCACGGCGTGTTCGCGAACGGCGGCAAGGAGGGCGGGTATCAGGCGCTCCGGGACAAGGGGAACGTGCTCCCGATGTGGCTCCAGCACGCCGGCTACAACACGGCCCACATCGGCAAGTACCTGAACGGCTACTGGAAGGTCGGCGACGATCCAGCCGCGGTCGGGCCCGGCTGGGACGACTGGCAGACGCTCATCAACAAGGAGGACGCGTACTACAACTACGACCTCTCGAACAACGGGCAGGTCGTGCATTACGGCGACAAGCCCGACGACTACGTAACCCGGGTGCTGGAGC
>VAYL01000003.1:14517-17650 GCA_005884305.1 Actinomycetota bacterium | reverse complement strand
ATGAGCGCGCCCCACACGTGGAGCGCAACAAGTCCGGGCCCTGCGCGGGCAAGACGCGCTACCCGCTGCCGGCGCCCCAAGACCAGAACAGGTTCCGGCACGCGCAGCTGCCCTCCGTGCCGTCGTTCAACGAGAAGAACATGAGCGACAAGCCTGCGTTCCTGCGGAACTCGCCGCGGCTCACCAGCCGCGCCAAGCGAATGATCACGAAGCACTGGCGCTGCTCGCTGGCGTCGCTGGTCGACGTGGATCGCAGCGTCGCCCGCGTCTACAACGCCGTGAAGAAGGCGGGGGAGCTTCGCCGCACCGTGTTCATCTACATCTCCGACAATGGTCAGTTCTTTGGCGAGCACCGGGTGGCGACTGGCAAGGTGCTGCCCTACGAGGAGGCGCTCCGGCTTCCGCTTGTGGTCAGCATGCCGAAGCGCTACCGGGATGATGCGCCGCGCGTGCCCAACGTCGACGCCGCCGTGGGGAACATCGATCTCGCCCCGACGATCCTGAATCTGGCGAAGGCCCGACCGTGCCCGCCGGACGAGGCGTGCAGGACGATGGACGGGCGGTCGCTGCTGCCCCTCCTAAGCGATCGCGGGACCTGGCCGAAGCACCGAGCGCTCCTCAGCGAGTATCGGGTCTTCGTGCCTCATCACTACGGCACCTGCAAGTTCGCCGCGATCCGGGCTCCGACCACGCTCTACGCCGAGCACTACAGCGTCACCGACCTCAAGACCAACAAGTGCGCCAGGGCTCGACCGCCAGAGGTCGAGCGCTACGACCTGAAGCGAGATCCCTTCGAGCTGCGAAACCTCTGTTACGGCGGCAAGCTCTCGAACTGCCCGCCGGGTCCGTCCCAGAAGCGGCTCGAGGCCGAGCTGAAGCGGTTGCGAGACTGCGCGGGAATCAAGGGCCGCGACGAGCGCGTCGACGGCCGTCCCTTCTGCAGCTAGCTGGGCGGTGACCCGGCGGCCACAGATCGCGGTGATCGGCAAGGGGGCGCCCGATGCCGAGCTCGCGAGTCTCGCTGAGGAGGTGGGCCGGCGTATCGCGGACGGCGGCGCAGTGCTCGTCTGCGGGGGCATGGGCGGCGTGATGGAGGCGGCGTCTCGAGGCGCCCGCGAGGCGGGCGGGGACGTAATCGGCATCGTCCCCACCGAGGACACCGCCGCCGCCAACCCCTACGTCACGCACGCCGTGGCGACCGGCATCGGCCACGCCCGCAATCTCGCCGTGGTGGCTTCCGCGGACGCGGTCATCGCCATCGGGGGCGAGTGGGGCACGCTCGCCGAGATCGGCTTCGCCCGACGGCTCGGCCGAACCGTGGCCACCCTGCGCAGCTGGACGGTTACGGGAAGCGGCGAGATGGAGGGAGGCCCGGGCATCGAGCAGGTCGCCGACCCCGCGGCCGCTGTGGAGATTGCCCTGGCGGCCTCCACCGGCTCGCGCTGAGGGGCGGTGCAATGCCCCGCGCGTGCCCACTAGCCTTAGGCGGCCGGCGAGGTAGCTCAGTTGGTAGAGCACACGACTGAAAATCGTGGTGTCGGCGGTTCGATTCCGCCCCTCGCCATCCCTGGCTTGGGCGGACCGCCTCCCACGCCTCGGCCTCCGGCCTCGGCTGCGGTTCGATTCCGCCCCTCGCCATCACCTCCCGAGAGCGGTTTGTATGAGGGTTGGCTGGACGGACGGCCAGTCCCAAAACGGCTTCATCATGCGGGTGACGCCTGCGAGGATCAAGATTTCCGCAGTTTGCGCCGAAGTAGAAGCATGACGATGCTTGACGAAGATGTATCCAGCTTTCTCAACGTTGGTGAGGCAGCTGCCTACGTCGGCGTCAGCGCCGCGTCGCTGCGCAAGTGGTCCAACCAGGGCTTCGTTCCCGTTTACCGGACACCCGGTGGTCAGCGCCGGTTCGTCCCTGGCGATCTCGACGAGTTCATGCGGGGGATGCGACAGGGCGCCAACGTAAACGGGAACGGGCACGATCGGGTAGTTCGCGCATAGCGGCATGCCCGCCCGTCCGATCCGTGGGGTCATATGTGCGGAGGCCGTAGGCCTGCTCGGCGCCGTGGCCGCGGCGGTTTTGCTGGCCGGCAAAGCCAATTGGGAGTTGCCGCTGGTTGCGGTGTTGCTCGTCGCCGCGGTCATCGGCGATCTGACCGCCCAAGACACAGCGGCCGCCCGAATCAAGATCTCGAGCAGCTTCCTTGCCATCGTCACGGCGATCGTCCTGCTTGGCGCCACCCCCGCAGCATTGATCGGGACGGTGACGATCCTCGCCGGGTGGCTGCGTTTCCGCTACACGGGGGCCGCGCTTCTCAACAACCTCTTCGCGTTCGCGTGGTTTCCGATCCTGAGCTGGACGGCATTCCAGGCCGTGGTTAGCACGACCGGGGTCGATGGCGGAGACGGGCTCTTCTACCTGCTCGTCTTCGGGACATTCGTGCTCGCCCTGGGACTCAACTTCCTGCTGGTAGTGGGGGAACGGAGCTATGTCGAGCGCGATCCCCTCTGGAACGCCGTGCGCATCGTGCTCGTCCCGTTGCTCCCCACCGAGCTCGTCTCAGGACTGATCGCAGTCGGACTCGCCTATCTGTACGTGAAGGTGGGTCTCGCGAGCCTGGCACTGTTCGCGATTGCGCTACTCGTGCTCCAGTACCTCATGGGCGCCCTGCTCCTCTCACAGCAGCGCGGCGACGAGCTCGAGCTTCGCGCTCGGCAGCTCGCCGGCTTCCAGGTGGGACTGCTCAGTGCCCTCCTGCGGACGCTCGATCTGCGAGATCGGATGACCGCCCGGCATAGCGCCGCGGTCGCCCGCTACTCCCGCGAGATCGCCGCCGCGGCTGGAATGTCCGAGGAGGAGCAGGAGCTCGCGCATACCGCAGGCCTTCTCCACGACATCGGGAAGTTCATCCTGTCGGACAAGATCCTGAGCGGAGAGGCGGACCTCAGCGAGAAAGACTGGGTCGAGATCCGCAAGCATCCGTACGAGGGCGCGCGCATCGTGTCGGAGATCGACGGCTACCGCCCTGTGGGCGAGATCATCCTGGCCCACCACGAACGGCTGGACGGCCTCGGCTATCCCCGGGGCCTTCAGAGGGACGATATTCCCGCGACCGCGAAGATAATTTCCGTCGCC
>VAYL01000003.1:8828-14489 GCA_005884305.1 Actinomycetota bacterium | reverse complement strand
TTCCTACCGCGACCCGATGAGTTCATTCGACGCCTTGACGGAGCTGCGCCGCTCTGCCGGCACCCAGCTCGACCCGGAGTACGTCGAGATATTGGCAAGCCTGTTGGCGGGTCGCGACTTCTCGTACCGGCACGGCGAGGACGCAGACTTCGACGCCGAGCTCGCGTTGGACGCGCGAATCGACGAGCACGCCAGCGCCGGCACGACGCGAGCACCGCGGATAGCCGCTAAGGCCTGACCTCGTAACGGGCACCAGCCCGATTTGTAGGTGGTGTGCCTTCGGGCGACGGCATAGCACGAGCGTCGCCTGAAGGCCCTTAGTAATCAGCCCTGACGAAAGCCCACAATGCCCTCCATCCCTGAGGTTGCAGATCCGTGGTGGAACTTAGCCGAGTCTGCTCAAAGTTGCAAGACCTCGGACCAAGTTCTCACCTAGTGCGAAAACTTGTCGCCCGCCTGGGCTCAGGCGTCGGCGCCGAGCAGCCGGTTCTTCGGCAGGCCCCGATCCACGAGCGATTCGGCCTGTTCGGATCCGGTCACGGGAAGCGCACCCGGATCCAGGAGCCCCGCCTGCGCCAAGACCGACGCCTGGTCCCAGTAGATGTGCTCGTGGTGGACCTTGCCGTTCTCGAAGCCGACGACCACCACCACCGGGATCGTGATGCGCCGTCCGGTGGGCGGGATCCCCGGCAGCATGATCTCGACTTCGCGGTCGTGGGTGAAGGTCATCATTAGCTCATCGACGACCTGGTTCTCGCCGACCGTTCGCGAGATCTGGCGCGTCTCGGTGTCGTCCGGCCACTGGCCGATGAAGTGGTGGGCATAGAACTCGCGCACGCCGTCGGTCCCGTTGCCACCGGTGATCGTGGGTACGTGGTGAACGTAGGGCTCGCTCGTCATCGTCGCCATCGTGGCCTCGAGATCCAGGTCCTGGAACTCCGCCTTCACGTGGGCGTCGAACGTCGCTCCGAGATCGGTCATCGGACCCCTTTCAGTTGGCGTTAGCTCTTGGTGTCGGCGTGGCTCAGGGCCGCCACTGCGCCCAGCCCGAGATAGATGACGCCGCTCGCCTGCGCCAAACGCCGGCTCTCGAGCCAGGTCCGGATGCGGCCGCCGGCACCCGCGGCGGCGATCGCGAACAGGGAATCGCCGATCGCGGCGATCACGTTGAAGATCAGACCCAACACGAGCGTTTGCAGCCAGATGGGTCCCACCGACGGATCGATGAACTGCGGCAGGAACGCCAGTAGGAACAGGGCGAGCTTTGGATTCAGCGCCCCGACCATCACGCCGTCGAAATACAGGCGCCGGTGCGATCGCTTCCGGAGGACGCCGAGCTGGCCTCCGTCGCCCCCGCCGGTCAGCGCCCGGATGCCGAGGAAGACGAGATACGCGGCGCCGATGTACTTGATGACGCTGAAGGCCTCCGCCGAGGACGCGACGATCGCCGCGAGTCCGGCGGTCGCGGCCAGGACCTGCAGCACGTTTCCGGTCTCAACCCCAAGTGTCGAGATCAGCCCGCCACGTCGCCCGTGCACGACGCCCCGAGTGACGATGAAGATGAGTGCCGGCCCCGGGAGCAGCACCAGCCCGGCGCAGGCGATGGCGAAGACGTAAATGGTCTCGGGCTTGGGCACGGTTTGACCTTACAGCCGGATGCTAGGCTGCCGCCGCCTTTGTAATCGAGAGCCGAGTGGCTCACCCACAGCACTAGTGACTCCGCCGTGCAGGGTTTCATCGGGTTCTGGGGCTTCACTGAAGGGAGTGGCTGGTGCGTAGAAGGGTCATCGATCGATTTGGCCTTGCCGCAGTCGCAGGATGCGTCGCGGTTGGGGCTCTCGCCGTCGCGGGATGCGGCGGCGGGGGGAGCAGCAGCACGACGGGCGCGAGCGGCGCGAGCGGCGCAAGCGGGTCCGCCCCGTTGAGCAAGCAGGAGTTCGTGTCTCAGGCCAACGCGATCTGCGCAGACGTAAACAACAAGATCGAGTCGCTCCAGCAGCCGCCGCAGAACGCCCAGGTAAGCGAGCTGGTGCCACTACTCACTCAGGAGCTGGCCATCGCGCGCGAGGCGGAGAGCAAGCTCGAGGCGTTGACTCCGCCGAGTGAGCTGCAGAACGAGCGCGACAAGTTGGTGGCCAACACTCAGAAGGAGGAGGCGCTGGCCGACAAGCTCATCGCCGCGGCAAAGGCGAACGATTCGAGCCAGGCCCAGGCCCTCGGCCAGCAGCTCGATGCGCTCAACAAGCAGGACAACAGCATTTCCAGCTCGATCGGTCTGACCGAGTGCGCGAAGGACGCTTCGCCACAGGGCTAAGGCAGGTGTGAAAGGCGGCGACTTTGTCGCCGCAGCAGCAGGTGCCGTCAGGCGGCGCCAACCGCCGTCATTGGTTCGCGGTTTGACCTTTCACCCCAGCGGGAACCAGCCTGCTGGGGTGGAGGGACCGCGTCACCCAACTGACTTGGGAGCACGCTCGTGGTGGGGGGTGCTCAAGCGAACGGTGTCGGAGTTCCGCGCCGACAACCTCACCGACTGGGCGGCGGCGCTGACGTACTACGCCGTGCTGTCGATCTTCCCGGCGCTGATCGTGCTGGTCTCGATCCTCGGGCTAGCCGGCGAGTCTGCGACGAACTCGGTCCTCAACAACATCAACGACCTCGGGCCCGGGCCTGCGCAGGACATAGTGAGCGGGGCGATCAAGCAGATCGCGGCGAGTCAGGGGACGGCCGGAGTGGCGTTCGTCATCGGTCTGGTGGGCGCGCTCTGGTCGGCCTCGGGTTACGTCGGTGCGTTCTCGCGGGCGTCGAACGCCATCTACGAGATGGACGAGGGGCGCCCCTTCTGGAAGCTTCGGCCGCTGCAGGTCGGCATGACGCTGATCCTCCTGCTCCTCGTCGCCGTCAGCGCCATCGCGGTCGTGATCAGCGGCCCGCTTGCCTCGCAGGTCGGAAAGCTCTTCGGGCTGGAGGGCACGGCGGTCACGATCTTCAACATCGTGAAGTGGCCCGTGATCGTCTTGGTCTTGATGACGATGCTGGCGATCCTCTACTACGGGGCGCCCAATGTGAGGCACCCCGGATTCAGGTGGATCACCCCAGGAGGCGTACTCGCCGTGCTGGTCTGGATGATCGCCTCGGCCGGCTTCGCCGTGTACGTCGCGAACTTCGGTTCCTACAACGCGACCTACGGGAGCCTCGCGGGAGTGATCGTGTTCCTGATCTGGCTGTGGGTCTCCAACTGCGCGGTGCTGCTCGGGGCGGAGATGAACGCGGAGATGGAGCGCGGCCGTGAGCTCGAGAGCGGCGTGCCCGAGGAGCACACGATCGCGATGGAGCCGCGCACCCCGGCCTCGAACGAGGCCAAGCGGGCATAGCCGTGGGCAAGCTGCTGTTCATCCCCTTCAGCATCGCGGGCGGACTGATCGCGGGCCTGCTCTCGAAGAAGCTCTTTGACCTCGCCTGGGGCATGGTCGACGAAGAGGAGCCGCCCGAGCCCGAGCACCGCGAGGTCACCTGGGCAAAGCTCGCGGCCGCGCTGGCATTGGAGGGGGCGATCTTCCGGATGATGCGGGGCCTCGCCGACCGCGGATCGCGCCTCGGCTTCTACCGGCTGACGGGCTCGTGGCCCGGCCAGGAGGAGCCGGAGCCGAGCGAATAGTCGCCGCTTCTCGCCGACGTGGGGAGATTTGGCCCGTCCGGGTCCCTCTCTACTGTGAGCGACCGATGAGCGAACAGGTCTCACTAACCGAGCAACCGGTCCTCCGGCAGGCCGCGGAGAACGGCGCGAGCAGGCAAAACGGCCATGCGCCGGAGCGCGCATGGGTACGCGATCTCGCCGACGGCCAGCAGATCGCGGGCGTGTTCGGCGTCCGCGAGCGCGAGCTTCGCCAGCGGCGAAACGGCGAAGACTGGCTGCGCCTGATGGTCTGCGACCGCTCGGGTGCGGTCGAGGCGGTCGCGTGGGATGGCGTCGCCGAGTTCTTCGAGGCCGCGACGCCCGGTTCGGCCGTCCACATCGCGGGCCGCTTCGCCGTGCACCCCCAGTACGGCCGCAAGATCACGATCGAGGCCATCCGTGCCGCGCGCGACGGCGAGTTCGATCCCGCAGATCTCGCTGAGGGGCCGAGCGTGCCGGTCGAGCGCCTCGAGTCGCAGCTTCGAGAGCTCCTCGCCACGATCCAGAATCCGCAGCTGGCCGCTCTGCTCGACTGCTTCTTTGCTGCCGATTCTCCGGTGTGGCAACGCTTCCGGGACGCGCCCGCGGCCAAGTACTACCACCAGGCCTACCGCCACGGCCTGCTCGATCACACCGTCTCGGTCGCGCAAGCGGTGAGCGCCGCAGCGGCCGCATTTCCCGGAATCGACCGTGACATCGCGATCGCGGGCGCGCTGCTTCACGACATCGGAAAGACGATGGCCTACAACGACGACCCGCTCGCGATCGATCTGACCGACGCCGGCCGCCTGCAGGGCGAGATCCCGCTCGGCTACTACCTCGTGCGCCGCGAGGTGGAACGGATGGACGGCTTCGAGCCCGAGCTTGCGCAGGCGCTATTCCACATCGTGCTCTCCCACCACGGGACGCTCGAGAACGGCTCCCCGGTGACGCCCGCGACCCGCGAGGCCACCCTGGTCCACGCCATCGACAACCTCGGCGGCAAGCTCGGAAGCTTCGACCGGATCGAGCGCGCATTGCCGGACGGCGAGAGCTGGTCGCGATTCGACCGCGGGATCGACTCGGCGGCCTACTTCCGCTCCCGCGCGGCCTGATCTAGCCGCCGCAATTTGCGGCCGGAGCCCCGTGAATCACTTGGCGTTCGGCGATGACCGCCTATGCTCACGCCGTGGCCAAGGACACCGAGAAGCTGATCCGCCAGCTCTCCCTGATCTCGTTCCTGATGGCCACCGGCCGTCCGGTCTCGGCGCTCGAGATCAAGCGCGAGGTCGAGGGCTACAGCTCGATGAACGACGACGCCTTCGCGCGACGCTTTTACGCCGACCGCGCGGAGCTGGAGAGCCTCGGGATCTCGCTCAATGTGGACAAGCCGGCGGAGGGCCTGAGAACTACTACCTGCCGCCGATCGAGTTCACCGACGGAGAGCTCGCGGCGCTGCGAACGGCGCTCGTGCTGCTCGACGGGGAATTCGCATACGCCGAACCGCTCCGGCTCGCGCTTCAGCAGGTCTCCTGGGGACGGCCGAGCCCGCTCACGGAGGGTGATTCGGCGCCGATCGACGTCAAGCTCGCTCCGTCCGGCGGTGGCCGGGAGCTCTCGCAGCGGCTCGCCAAGATCGAGACAGCGATCTCGAGGCGCAAGACCATCGAGTTCAGCTACTACTCGATGCAGCGCGACGAGCAGTCCGACCGCAAGGTCGATCCGTACCACCTCGTCTTCCGCAACGGCCAGTTCTATTTGATCGGCCACTCGCACGAGCGCGGCGCGGTCCGGGTGTTCCGGCTCTCGCGGATTCGCGGCAAGGTCTCCTACGCGACCAAGGCGGAGCACGACTTCACGCCGCGCCAGGACTTCGACCGCCGCGACTACGCCTCCCGCGCCGAGTGGCAGATGGGGGAGATCGAGGGGAGCGCAAAGATCTTCCTGCGCGAGCGAATCGCCTGGCTCGTCGAGCGCGACTTCGGCACCTACGGAACGCTTCGGAAGCC
>VAYL01000003.1:3927-8765 GCA_005884305.1 Actinomycetota bacterium | reverse complement strand
GTACGCGTCCGGCCGCCTGCTCGTCTCATGGGTGCTCGGCTGGCGCGAGAACGCCCAGCTGCTGAAGCCAGGGGACCTCGCGAAGGACGCCGCCGAGCGGCTCGATCTCCTGCGGAACCGCCACCGCTCCGAGTTCGACGTCGCGGACACGGTCCGCCGCCCGATCGCGGAGGGAAACGGCCGCCCGCGATCGTCGAACGGGCGCTCCGAGGCAGTGATCCGTCCGGAGCGTTTCGCGCGACTAGTGACTCTCGCCGGACGCCTGATCGGCGCCGCTCGGGAGGAGACGCAGCTGCAGGTCGATCCGGTCCTTAAGGAGCTCAAGGTGACGCGCGAGGAGCTGCGCGAGGACCTGGAGGTGCTCAACCTGGTGAACTTCGGCGGCGGAACCTACGTCCTCTATGCGGAGATCGACGGCGACGAGATCCTGGTCGATCCCGATACCTACGGCGACAACTTCGCGCGCCCGGCCCGGCTCCTGCCCCTGGAGGCCAAGGCGCTGGTGGCGGCGATCGACCTGTTCGGCGATCACCTTCCGCAGGCCGGCCTATCGACGGCGCGGGAGAAGATCATCGAGGCGCTCGGCCACGACCCGTCGCAGGAGGGCCTTGAGATAGCGCCCGGCCGCGACGACTCGGAGGTGGTCCGTGCGGTCAACGAGGCGATCGAGAAGCGGCGCGTCCTCGAGCTCCACTACTACAAGGAGAACGAGGACGAGTTCATCAAGCGGGAGGTAGAGCCCTACCAGCTCGTCAACGGCCCAGAGGGCTGGTACCTCGGCTGCTACGACCTCGGCCGCGACGACACGCGCCATTTCCGTCTCGACCGCATGAAGGAGGCGCGCATAACCGACGCGTCGTTCGAGCTCCGCGACGGCGTCGAGGAGCGGCTGGCCGAGCAGGAGTGGCTGGTTCACGGTGAGGTCGGGACGGCCGGGGTCGCCCGGGTGTGGGTCTCACCGGACCGCGCCCGCTGGCTGCGCGAGGAGCGCACCGTCACCGACGAGCTCGCGGACGGAGCAGTCGTGGTCGAGCTCCCGTACGGATCGACGGATTGGCTCGTGCGGGAGGTGCTGAAGGGCGTCGGGGACCTGGTGGTGCTGGAGCCGCAGGATGCTCGAAAGGCAGTGCTGAGCGCCGTCGAGAGCAGGTAGCAGGTAGCAGGCAGAGATCCCGCCTAGCCTCTACCTGCTACATGCTGCCTGCGCGCGGTCCCGATTCACCTTCAGGTCACCCTGAGATCCTGCGCATCGTGGCCCCAAACCCGGGCCCGATGACGCTCACCGGGACGAACACGTACTTAGTCGACGAGAACCCCGCCTACGTAGTCGATCCCGGGCCGGCGGACGAGAGGCATGTCGCGGCCGTCCGTGCGGAGGCTGAGCGCCGCGGCGGGCTCGACGGGATCCTCCTGACCCACTCCCATGCGGATCATTCCGCGGCGAGTGAGATGCTCGGCGCCGCGGTTGTCGATGCCGGGCCTTTTCAGCGTATCCCTACGCCGGGCCATGCCGAGGACCACGTGTGCTTCGTCAGGGACGGAGTCTGCTTCAGCGGCGACCTGATCCTCGGCGAGGGCTCGACCTTCGTCCCACCGGACGGCGGCTCACTCGTCGCATACCTCCAGTCGCTCCGCCGCATCGCCGAACTCGACCTCGAGCTGATCTGTCCGGGTCACGGGCCATTCGTCACCGATCCGCACGCGAAGGTACGCGAGTACCTCGAGCATCGAATGGAGCGCGAGCAAAAGCTCGTCGCCGCCCTCGAGCGGGGTGAGCGTTCGCGCGCGCGGTTGCTCGATGCGGCCTGGGATGACGTACCCGAGGAGATGAGACCGGCGGCTGCCGTGGTCATGGAGGCCCATCTGGAGAAGCTCCAGGTCGAGGGCCGCCTGCCTGACGACCTCAGGGACTGACCTCTTCGTACAGTGGGGCCGTGAACGTCGGGACTCTCGCCAAGCGAACCGCGATCGCGGGCGCGGTGTTCTGGGGAGTGGCCGGCACGACGACCCTCGGGGCGTGGTACCAGCTGTTTCGCCGGCCGCTGCCGCGGACCACCGGGCGCCTGCGGCTCACCGGGGTGGAGGGAACCGTCGAGATTTCGCGCGACCGCTGGGGCGTCCCGCATATCCACGCTCAGAGCACGCATGACCTGTGGTTCGGCCAGGGCTTCTGCCACGGTCAGGACCGGCTGTGGCAGATCGACTTCTACCGCCGCGCCGGCGCCGGCAGGCTCTCGGAGATCGCGGGTGGCGAGACGCTCCCGACTGATCGGTTCATGCGGGCGCTGGGACTGCGTCGCGCGGCGCTGGCCGAGGTCGACGCGCTCGAGCCCGAGGTCCGCGCCTCGCTCGAGGCCTACTGCGCGGGCGTCAACGCGGCCGCCCGTGACCGGACGCTTCCGGTCGAGTTCCAGCTCCTTCGCCAGCGGTTCGCGCCGTTCACGCCGGCGGACGCCCTCGCGATGGCGAAGCTCCTGTCGTTCGGCCTTTCGACGAACTGGGAGCGCGAGCTCCTACGCGCCGAGATGACGCGCGAGCTCGGGCCGGAGCTGGCCGCACGGCTGGATCCCGGATATCCGGCGGGAAATCCGGTTGTCCTCGAGCCAGGGGCGGCATGGACCGGCGACGGCCTCGCGCTCTCCGAGCAGATCGCGAGCGTCCGCGATGTCCTCGGTCTCGCGGTCGAGGCCACCGGCTCGAACAACTGGGCGGTGAGCAGCGAGCGCTCGGTGACCGGTGGCCCGCTGATCGCGGGCGATCCCCACCTGCCTCCGAGCATGCCCGGGATCACGTACCAGGTGGGCCTCTATCTGAGCGATCGCTTCTGCCGCGGCGGATCGCTCGCCGGACAGCCCGGCGTTTCCTTCGGCCAGAACAACGATGTCACCTGGACGTTCACCAACGTGATGGCGGACGTGATGGACCTGTTCATCGAGCGGATCGACGGCGACGAGTACGAGGCCGGCGGTGAGCGGCGGCCGCTGGACGTGATCAGCGAGACGATCGCCGTCAAGGGCCAGGCCCAGCCCGAGGAGCTGGTCGTGCGCAGAACGGAGCACGGCCCGATCGTCAACGACCCTCTCCGAGCGGACCGCGCCGAGCCGCTCGCGCTGCGGTTTTCGGCGCTCGAGCTTCCGGGTTTGACGCCGGCGAACTTCGGGGTGCTCGACTTCGCGAGCGGTCGTGAGCTCGTCGACGCCCTCGCGGATCACTGCCATCCGGTCTCCAATCTGATCTGGGCGGATCGGCACGGGTCGATCGGTTACAAGACCGTGGGGCGCATCCCGGCGCGGCGCGGCGCCTGCCCGGACCTCCCGAAGCCGGGATGGACCGGCGAGTTCGACTGGGACGGGTGGGTCCCGTACGACGAGCTGCCCCGAGTCGACGATCCGGAGCGGGGCTTCCTCATCACCGCCAACAACCGGATCGAGCCCGACGACTTCCCCCACCACATCACGAGCGACTATCTGGACGGCTACCGCGCCCGGCGGATCCAGGAGCTGATCGTCGCGCAGCCGGAACACGATCTCGACAGCTTCGAGGCAATGCAGACCGACATGCGCTCGATTCCCGGCCTGGAGACCGCTCACCGCCTCGTTCGCCTCCGACCGCGGAACCAGCGCGAGCTCTCGGCGATCGAGCGCCTCCGCTCCTGGGACGGCGAGATGAACACGGACTCCGTCCCCGCGACGATCTATCAGGCGTTTACGTTGCGGCTGGGGAAGGAGGTGGCCCGAGCCGCGATCGGCGACCGCGACCTCGCGGAGCGATGGCTCGACCGGGCCGACAACGGCTTCATCGCGCACGTGACTTCGCCGTGGCGGTGGCAGTCACACCTGCTCTCGCTGTGGGCTGAGCGGGATGACGAGCTGATCGGCCGACCCTGGGACGACCTGGTTCTCGACGCTCTCCGCGCCGCCATCGACGATCTCGAGACCGACTTCGGTCCCGACCAGGAGGATTGGCGGTGGGGTCGGGTGCACCCGCTCGTCTTCCCGCACCCGCTCGGCACGGCGAATCCGGTGTTCGCCCGCATCTTCAGCCGCCGGCTCGAGGTGGGCGGCGGCCAGGAGACCGTCGCGCAGGTGGGATGGGATCCGAACGATCCGTTCACCGCGATCTGGGCGCCGTGCTGGCGGATGGTCGCCGACCCCGCTCAGCCGCAGCGCTCCCGCTGGCAGGCCTTCACCGGCCAGTCGGGCCACCCCGGCAGCCGGCACTACGACGACTTGCAGGTCGATTGGAAGGAAGGGCGAACGCAGTCGATGGCAGGGGAGGGACCTTGGCGAACGCTGACCCTCGAGCCAGCAGGTAGCAGGTAGAGGGAGAGGTCTCGACGCGGAATGCTCTACCTGCTACTTGCTACCTGCTCCTCATGAGCCGTCGTAGCGAGATCCAGCTGTCGCCCGACGAGCAGCGCGAGCTCGTCGAGTCCGAGCGGATCGTCGTCGTCTCGACGATCGGCCTGCGTGGATGGCCGCACTCGATGCCGCTCTGGTACGTGCCGCGCGACCGGGACCTGTGGATCTACACGTATGCGAAGTCGCAGAAGGTCCGCAACCTCGAGCGCGATCCGCGGGCGACGCTCCTCGTGGAGACGGGCCACGAATACCGCGAGCTGCGAGGCGTCGAGATCGAGGCGGAGGCCGAGATCCACCGCGATCTGGACACGGTCTTCGACCTGGCGAAGGAGCTGACGGCACGGTACGCGGGCGGTGCCCAGGTGGACGAGGAGCAGGCAGAAGCGCTCAGGACCCAGGCCCGAAAGCGCGTGGCGATACGCTTCGAGCCGAAGCGCGTCGCGACCTGGGACCACCGCAAGCTGGGCGGCGGTTACT
>VAYL01000003.1:0-3884 GCA_005884305.1 Actinomycetota bacterium | reverse complement strand
TTCCCGCCCCGATGGAGAACCTCAAGGGACTGATCCTCTCGGGTGGCGCCGGAACGCGCCTGCGCCCGATCACGCACACGTCGGCCAAGCAGCTCGTGCCCGTGGCGAACAAGCCGGTCCTCTTCTACGGGATCGAGGCGCTGGTGGAGGCCGGGGTCGAGGACATCGGGATCATCATCGCCCCGGAGACGGGTGATGAGATCCAGACCGCAGCCGGTGACGGGTCGCAGTTCGGAGCGCGGATCACCTACATCCCCCAGGAGGCGCCGCTGGGCCTGGCGCACGCGGTCCTCACGGCGGAGGAGTTCCTCCAGGACGGCCCCTTTGTCATGTACCTCGGGGACAACCTCCTCCGCGATGGCATCACCGACCTGGTGAATGCATTCCGTGAATCCGGGCCGGATGCGCTGATCCTCCTGACGCGCGTTCCCGACCCGGAGCACTACGGGGTCGCCGAGCTGAACGACGAGCGGGTGGTTCGCCTGATCGAGAAGCCACCGGAGCCGCCAAGCGACCTCGCCCTCGTCGGCGTGTACATGTTCGGGCCGGTGATCTTCGACGCCGCGAAGGCGATCGAGCCGTCGGGTCGCGGCGAGCTAGAGATCACGGATGCGATCCAATGGCTGATCGACAGCGGCAGGTCCGTCGCCAGCCGCACCGTCACCGGCTGGTGGAAGGACACGGGCCAGCTCGACGACATGCTGGAGGCGAACCGCCTCGTCCTGGAGGACATCGAGCGCCAGGTCGAGGGCGAGCTCATCGACTCGAAGGTCGAGGGACGCGTCGTCGTGCAGGACGGTGCGCGGCTCGAGCGCGCGGTCGTCCGCGGCCCGGCGATCATCGGCGCCGGTTCGCGAATCACCGACGCGTACATCGGGCCCTACACGTCGATCGACGCGAACGTGACTGTGGAGCGCGCGGAGGTCGAGCATTCGATCCTCCTGTCGGGATCCAGCGTCACCGACCTGGATTCCCGGATGGAGGCGAGCCTGCTGGGCAAGAACGTGACGCTCTGCCGCGGAGCCACCCTGCCCAAGACCCTACGGATGATCGTCGGCGACAACGCGGAGATCAAGATCCCGTGAGCCCGCGCCGCCCCATGAGAATCCTGGTGGCGGGCGCCGGCGGGATGCTGGGCCGCGACTTCATGATCGCTGCGCGAGAGCGTGACCACGAGGTCATCGGCCTGAGCCACGCGGATTTGGACATCACGAACCCGGCGGCGGTCGATCGCGCGATCTCGACGCACCGCCCGGATGTAGTCGTGAACTGCGCGGCGTATACCGACGTCGACGGCTCGGAGTCCGACGAGCGCAGCGCGATGCGGGTCAACGACGAGGGAGCCGCTTTCGTTGCGTCCGCTGCGGCCAGCATCGGAGCGAAGGTCCTCCAGCCGTCCACGGATTACGTGTTCGACGGATCCTCCCACCGGCCCTACGTCGAGTCGGATGTCACCGGGGCGATATCCGCCTACGGCCGCACCAAGCTCGCCGGTGAGACCTCCGTCGCGGCCGCCAACCCGCGCCACTTCATCGTGCGGGCATCGTGGCTGTTCGGCATCGCCGGCAAGAACTTCGTCGAGACGATGCTCCGCCTGGGCGAGGAGGGTCCCGAGGTCCTCGTCGTCGCCGACCAGGTCGGATGCCCGACCTACACGCGCCACCTCGCCGAGGGAATCGCCGAGCTC
Source organism: Actinomycetota bacterium (assembly GCA_005884305.1). GTDB lineage: Bacteria > Actinomycetota > Thermoleophilia > Solirubrobacterales > 70-9 > AC-56. The sequence continues at coordinate 2,197 of VAYL01000003.1, read as the reverse complement.
CTGGAGAGCGACGAATACGGCATCCACCACATGGCAGCGGACGGCGAGTGCTCGTGGTACGAGTTCGCGCAGGAGATCTTCGACCAGGCCGGCGTTGAATGCCGGGTAATGGCGGGCACCACCGAAATGCTGGCCCGCCCTGCTCCGCGCCCGGCCTACTCGGTGCTGGACACGGAGCGACTCAATCCGATTCGCCTACCGCATTGGCGCCAGGGGCTCGCCCAATACCTCGCCGAGCGTGAGGTCGTGAGGCAGGAGGCCGCGGCGTGACTCTTCTCGTCGCCGGCGGAGCCGGCTTCATCGGCTCCTCCTACGTCCGCCACCGCCTGGAGATGCATCCCGAAGATGACGTGAGGGTGCTCGACAAGCTGACCTACGCGGGACGGCCGGAGAACCTGCAGGGCCTGCCCGAGGACCGGGTCGAGCTCGTGGAGGGCGACATCGCGGACATCGACACGGTCGCCTCCGCCGTCCAGGGTTGCGACGCGATCGTCAACTTTGCCGCCGAGTCGCACGTCGACCGCTCGATCGAGTCGCCCGGCGAGTTCATCGAGACGGATGTATTCGGCGCCTTCGTGCTGCTCGAAGCGGCGCGCTCCGCCGGGATCCGGCATCTTCAGGTCTCGACGGACGAGGTCTACGGATCAATCGAGTCTGGCTCGTTCACCGAGGACTCGCCGATCCAGCCCTCCTCCCCGTACTCGGCGTCCAAGGCCGGCGGCGACCTGATCGTCGGCGCCTATCACCACACCTACGGCAGCGACGCCCTGATCGTCCGCGGCTCCAACAACTACGGCCCGCGGCAGCATCCGGAGAAGCTGATCCCGCTCTGCGTTCTCAACGCGCTGAACGAGGACCCGCTCCCCGTGTACGGCGACGGCATGCAGGAACTGGATCTACGTCGAGGACATGTGCGCGGGCATCGACATCGCGCTCGAGCGGGGCGAGGCCGGGGCCGTCTACAACCTGGGCGGCCCGGAGGAGTTGCCGAACATCCAGGTCGTGAAGAAGATTCTCGAGCTCACGGGCCGGGACGAGTCGCTGATTGCCTACGTCGCCGACCGCCTGGGGCACGATCGACGCTACTCGCTCGCATCAGAGCGCGCGAAAGCGCTCGGCTGGGAGCCGCGGGTTATATTCGCCGAGGGCCTCGGGCGGACCGTCGACTGGTACCGCGAGAACGAATGGTGGTGGGGGCCGATCCGCTCGGGCGAGTACCGTGAGTACTACGAGCGCCAGTACGGGCGCGCCCTCGGTTGATGCCGAGGCGGCTCGAGACGAAGCTCGACGGGCTGGTGCTCCTCGAGCCCGACGTCCACGGCGACGACCGCGGCTTCCTGCTGGAGACCTTCCGCGACGACCAATGGCGCGAGCTCGGCGTCGACATCCGGCCGGTCCAGGAGAACCATTCGCGATCGGCGCAGAACACGCTCCGCGGCCTGCATTTCCAGACGAGCCCCGGTCAGGCGAAGCTGGTCCGCTGCCTGCGGGGACGGATCTGGGACGTCGCCGTGGACCTGCGCAGCGACTCTGAGACCTTCGGCCAGTGGGAGGGATACGAGCTTGACGACGTCTCCCACCGCCAGCTCTTCATCCCGGTGGGATTCGCCCACGGCTTCTGCGTCCTCAGCGAGGTCGCGGACTTCGCCTACCTGCTCTCGAGCGTCTACGACCCGGAGACCGAGTCGCAGATCGCCTGGGACGATCCCGAGGTGGGAGTCGAGTGGCCGATATCCGAGCCGCTCCTGTCCGCGCGGGACAAGACCGCACCTCATCTGTCGGAGATCGCGGCCCGCTTGCCGTGGTGACGGCGGGCCTTACGTTCCGCCGCTAGGGGCTCGTAACGAAGATCTGCGTCCGCCAGGTGGCGGGGCAGTTGAGTGATGTCGTGCACGCGGGCTTGTTGCCCGACGCCCACTGGCTCACGTTCCAGATCTTGACGGGTGAGCTGGAGCTCGGGTCCGGCGTCGCTGAGGCGTAGTCGCCCCAGCGGCAAGGGTTTTGGTTGAAGCAGTCGAAGCCGGCGATCGGACCCGGCGACTGCTTGACCGCCACCTGTCCCGACTGATCGTCGCCGCCCTTCTTGGAGACCATCTTGATCGTTGGGAAGCTCGACGACGACGACGCGACGAAGTTCGTCACCATGTCCTTGCCGCCGGCCTGGTCGGAGCCCTTGACCGCGCGGTTCGGCGAGATG
>VAYL01000002.1 GCA_005884305.1 Actinomycetota bacterium | reverse complement strand
GAAGCTGGGCTACCCGGTCTACGAACGCTTGGGCTACGAGCCAATCTGCAGCCTCGAAATGTGGGAGCGGCGCAAGTAGGAGCAGCACCGAGCGGCGGGGTACCGAGGTCGGGGCGAGAAGACTGTCGAGCAGGGATTGCGACACGGCTTTAGCCCCCGACCCAGGGACGGGGAAGGGTCTTCTCGACGCAGCCCTCGGCGCCCCGCCGCGGGTATAAGTTGCCTCGATGCCGGTGGACCAGGCCAGGCTGGATGCGGCGATCGACGCGCTCACCGACCGCGAGCGGTTCCGCGAGGCCGAGACCGTCGTGACGGCCGCGGCGCCGAAGCTCCAGCGGATCCTCACCGAGGCGCTCGCGGAGGGCGGCTGGTTCGGCGAGACGCACGAGGCCGAGGTCAAGAAGGCCGCCGGGGCGACCAGCGACTCCGAGCGCACGACCGCCATCCGGACCCTGCTCGCAGAGGAGGCGCGGATGGGCATGATGGTGGGGGTCGCGGTGGGCTGGGCGCTCGCCGAGGAATTGTCGAGGACCGAACACGAGGAGGAGGAGTAAAGAGATGCCAGACGTCGAGTTCGAGGCCAACGGAGGTACCGCGACCGGTTACCTCGCCGAGCCCCAGGACACGGGTCCCGGTCTCATCGTTCTCCAGGAGTGGTGGGGCGTCGACGAGCACATCCGCGACGTCTGCGACCGGTTCGCCCGCGAGGGCTTTGTGGCGCTCGCGCCGGATCTCTTCCACGGCGAGACGACTGACCAGCCGGACGAGGCGCAGCAAAAGATGATGGCCATGAACATGGACGAGGCCGAGAAGGAGATGCGCGGGGCCGTCAACTACGTCCTGTCGCACGAGAAGTGCAACGGCAACATCGGCTCGGTCGGCTTCTGCCTCGGCGGCGGCCTGTCCGTGTGGGCCGCGACTGCCAACCCGCAGATCGGCGCCGTGGCGACCTTCTACTACGTGATGCCGCACGGCAAGCCCGATTTCTCGAAGCTGAACGCGCCGGTGCTGGGCCATTTCGGCACCAGCGACGACTTCATCTCGGTGGACGACGCGAAGGCGCTCGAGGCCGAGCTGCAGCAGGCCGGGGCGGAGGCGGCGTTCGAGTTCTACGAGGGCGCCGGACACGCGTTCTTCGCCGACCACAACCGCCTGGGCACCTACAACCCGGAGCACGCGCAGACAGCGTGGGGGCGCACGGTGGACTTCTTCAAGCAGCACCTCAACCACAGCTGAAAAATCCTGGCCAGCCAGCCAATCCAGCGTGTAGGCTTGCTGGCCATGGAAGCCAAGACGGATCCTCAGGCGGCAGCAGAGGCCAGGACGGCCCAAACCCTCAGCGACATCGCCCAGCAGGAGGGCTTCGAGGAGACCTCCGATCCGGCGCTTCAGGAGAGCGCCGATCGCGGCAAGGCGAAGCTCCTCTCCTACAAGGAGCTCTATCTGCTCTGGGAGCGCCAGCACTGGGCGACGCAGGAGCTCGACTTCACTCAGGACCGCATCGACTGGCACGAGCGCATTTCGCCAGAGGAACGCTTCCAGCGCATGTACGGGCTGTCGGGCTTCTTCATCGGCGAGCAGCGCGTCACCGACGAGCTCGGGCCGATCATGCGCGCGTGCCCTCTCGAGGAGCAGCGGATCTTCCTGTCCACGCAGATCGCCGACGAGGCGCGACACGTTCGCTTCTTCGACCGCTTCTACAGCGAGGTCGGGTTGTACGAGGGCGCCGATGACCTGGCGGAGCGGCTTCGCCGGACCGAGGAGAACCTCAACGAGTCATTCGGCCAGCTCTTCGATGACCTGCTTCATAACCGCGTCGATCGCCTTGCGGCCGAGCCCGAGGACATCGAGGCGCTCGTCGAGGCCGTCACCCTCTACCACATGATCATCGAGGGAGCCCTGGCGCTCACGGGCCAGCACTTCATCATCGAGTACAACACCGAGCAGAACACGCTTCCTGCCTTCGTCAAGGGCTTCAACAACGTCGCCCGCGACGAGCACCGGCACATCGCGTTCGGGGTGCGCTTCCTGACCGACATGGCCGCCGAGGACGACAAGTACCGTCAGGCGATTCAGCGCATGATGGCCGAGGCGCTGCCGATCGCCGACGGCGTTCTCGATCCGCCGTGGGCGGAGGAGGACGATTGGGACCTGTTCGGCTACTCGCGCGCCGAGACGCACGCCTTCGCCGCCCAGTGCCTCACGCGGCGGCTGAAGGTGATCGGCCTCGCTTAGTTCCGCGCGGCGCTAGCCGGTCGCGCCAGTTGCCCCGGTCGTCCCGGTCGGGTCGGTACCCGGGTCCGGGGGCGGCGGGTCGGTGACCGGCGGGTCGGTGACCGGAGGCGGATCGGGATCGGCGGTGGTCCCGTCGCCGTTCCCGCTCCCATGGACGGTTGTTCCGTCACCGCTCGTCGTGTCGGTGCCGCCGCCTGAATCGTCGGTCGTCGAGGTATCCGATGGTGGGCTACCCGCAGTGGTGTCGGTCGTCGTCGTCGTGTCCGTCGCGGTTGTCGTGGTGGTAGTCACGCCGGTTGTCGGGGCGGGCTCAGCCGGCGGGGATGTCTCATCAGTAGGCGTGACCGCAGCCGGCGGAGGGGCCGGCTTGGGGGCCGCGGCGACGGCCTCGGCGCGAGAGTGCTCGACCGACCAGCTGTCGGTCGCGTGAGCGGCTGCGGGCAGGGGCGTCGGGGGGGCCCGGTGATTGGCGCCGACTGCGCCGGCGGTGATGAGAGCCGCGGTGGCCACGCCAACCGCCGCCTTGGCGCCGACGACGCCGCCGACGGTGCCGAGGGCTCCACCGAGTGAGATGCCGGAACCGCCCGCCGCCGCCGCGGCCCCGCCGACCGAACCCGCGGCGCCGACGGAACCCGCTGCACCTACCGATCCGGCGCCCGCCGCACCGGCACCCCCGCCGGCGGCGCCGCCCGCGCCACCGGCGGATCCTGCCGTCCCACCTGCGGAACCCGCCGACCCCCCGCCTCCCAGCTTCAGACCCAGGAGCTTGCCGAACGCCGCGAAGATCCCCACCGGCGCGAGCCCCGCCAGCGACTTGGTCGTGGAGCGGATCTCGCCCCGGAAGCGCCTGCACGAGGGACACTCCTTGACGTGCCGGCGCGCGGGACCCGAGACCTTCCGCAGCCCCTCGGCGGCCTCCGCCAGCTCGAGCCGCACGTCATCGCACGCCATGACCCGCGCCTCGCTCGCCTCGGCGAGGGAGATGCGGGCCCGGACGAGCAGCGACTTGACCGCCGGCAGCGTAATCCCCATCGCCTGCGCGATCTCCGTATAGCTGAGCCCGTCCAGCTCCCTCATCACGAGCGCGCTCCGCTGGGTCTCGGGGAGGTCACCGATGTCGGCGACGATCGTTCGAATCTCCTCCCGTCTCTGCACCCGGTCGAGCGTCGTCACCCCATTCCCATGGGGATGGACGTCCATCGAGTCCTGCCCATCGGCCCCGGGCTTGCGCAGGTGATTCAAGCACCGATTCCGCGCGATCCGGTAGAGCCAAGGCCGGGCGTTGATCAGACGCTCATCGGCCAGCATCGCCGTGTGCGCCGCGACGAAGACCTCCTGCAACAGATCCTCCGCATCCTGGCTCGACGCGACCATGTGCCTGCAGAAGCCGAGCAACCGCGCCTGGTACCGGTCGAAAAGCACCTCGAACGCCCGGTCGTGCCCAGCACGAATCAGGGCGACGAGCTTCTCGTCGCCCTGCAAGCGCAATAACGGCGACCGCCGCGCAAGCAGCCCGCTATGGCCTGCGGTTGTAAGGGCAGAGGCCTCCATGTACGCCCGTTCGGTAAACACGCTATCGGCGAAAAAGTTGCTGTCAAGCCGTTTTCGACCAAAACGGATCATGCCCGGGGCGGGACTCGAACCCGCAAGCCCTTTCGGGCGGCGGGCGCCCGCAGATCGTAGCCCGGGGGGAGGGCGTTCCCTAGTCGCCGCGCACGACCCGGATGTTGAACTGCGGGGTGCCGAGCGCCCCCATGAGCCGGACCCATAACCCGACGTAGAGCTCAGCGCCCCGCGAGGCCGAGATGTCGCCGAGATCGATGATGTCCCCGGACAGCCAACCGAACGTCTCGAGCAGCTCAAGCACCTGGGCCTTGGCGGCTTCGTCGTTTCCGCACACGAACACGTTCGTCGACTCGCCGAGCGTCCCAGGCGCAACCATCAGCGATGCGTTCATTGTGTTCAGCGCCTTCACCACCCGGGCATCCGGGAAGGCCGCCTGGATCCGTTCGCCCAGGCTTTCGTCGACCGCGAGGCCGACGATCGGGGGCGGCCCACCGGCGAAGTCGAGCGCGTTTGAGACGTCGACGAGCACCTTCCCCGACAGATTTCCTGCCCCGGCCGCGTTCAGGGCATCGAGGGCCGCGTGTCCCGCCGTTGCATTGATCACCAGTTCGCCGAACTCCGCCGCGTCGGCAAATGACCCCTCGCTCGCGTTCTCCCCGGCTCCCTGCGCCCACTCGACCGCCTTGTCGTTTCGGGCCTCCCGAGAGCCCATCTTCACCTCATGTCCAAGCTCGACGAGCTTGCCACCCAACGTCCGACCGACCACCCCGGTCCCGATCACGCCGATCCGCACGCGGTCACCCTACCGAGGGGGCCAACCGCAGCCGCCTCGGGGACACGCTTTTGTTGCGATTCCGTCCATCCGTCCGCACGTTTGCGCACCACGGATCGCAACTTGTCGGCCAGCATCCGTCCTCATGCGCCACTCGCCCGGACCCCGCAACTTTGCCCGACAATTTCGAGTTGTCGGGCAAACTTGCGGGTCTCCGAGAGGGCCACTGACCGGCGGGCCAGGGCGATGGCTGCGCATGCAGCGAGGCCGGTAATGGCGCGGTATAAGCCCATGGGCGACCTGCTTGTTGTGGCGCCATCCAGGAAGGTCGTGGAGGAGGTGACGGCTCGCGAGCTCAACAAGGACACGGCGGGCGTTCTGGCGCGGGTGCGCGACGGGGGGAGGGCTGTGATCACCAAACATGGCGCTCCGATCGCGGTTTTGATGGAGGTGGATGAGGCCGTTGGCCTGTGCGGGACCGTGCTGTTGAGAGGGCGCGAGGCGGAGCGCAGGCTCTTCGGCGATGAGCTTGACGGGGAACTCCGGCGGCGCAACCTGGGTCGGGCGCCGCGGCTGTTGGGAGGCGACTGAGCGGCGCCGGCCGCGTTCTGCCGGCTAGAGCTGCACCCAGACCGTCTTGGTCTCGAGATAGGCGTCCAGGTTGGCGTGGCCCTTTTCGCGGCCGATGCCCGATGCCTTGTAGCCGCCGAAGGGGGCGGCCGGGTCGCCGCCCCCCCAGGTGTTGACGTAGACGTTGCCGGCCTGGAGCATCGAGGCGAGCTTGTGGGCGTTGGAGACGTCGCGGGTCCACAGGCCGGCCGCGAGGCCATACTCGGTGTCGTTGGCGCGGCGGGCGACCTCCTCGAGGTCGTCGAACGGCATCGCCACGAGGACCGGGCCGAAGATCTCCTCGCGGGCGATGCGCATCGAGTCCTCCACGCCGACGAACAGCGTCGGCTCGACGAAATAGCCGCCGCCGTCGGCGCTGTCTGGTGAGCCGCCCGCGGCGAGCTCCGCGCCCTCCTGGACGCCGGAGTCGATGTAGCCCTTCACTCGGTCGAACTGCTCCTGGGAGACGAGCGGACCGAGCTGCGTGTCGGGGTCGAGGCCCGGCCCGACCTTTGCTTCGCGGGCGTAGTCGGCGAGGCGTTCGGTCACCTCATCGAAGAGGTCGCGCTCGACGAAGAGGCGCGAGCCGGCGTTGCAGGCCTGGCCGGAGTTGAAGTAGATGCCCTCATAGGAGCCCTTGATCGCCCGGTCGAGGTCGGCGTCGGGGAGGATGATGTTCGGGCTCTTGCCACCCAGCTCGAGGGTGACTCGCTTGAGGGAGCGGCCACACTTGGCGCCGATCTCCCGGCCGACCTCCGTGGACCCGGTGAACGCGACCTTGTCGACGCCCGGCTCGTCCACCAATGCGGAGCCGGTGGTGCCGTCGCCGGTCAGCACGTTGAGCGCGCCCTCCGGGAAGCCCGCCTCGAGGGCCAGCTCACCTAGTCGCAGGGCGGTGAGGGGCGTCTGCTCGGCGGGCTTGAAGACGATCGGGCACCCTGCCGCCAGTGCCGGGGCCACCTTCCACATCCCCATCAGCAGCGGGAAGTTCCACGGGACGATCTGCGCGCACACGCCGACCGGCTCGCGAACCGTGTAGCAGAGGACGTCGCGGGCCGAGACCGGGATCGTCTCGCCCTCGATCTTCGTCGGCCAGCCCGCGTAGTAGCGCAGGTGGTTGACGGTGGCGGCGATGTCGCCCTTCGCGGCGGCGAGCGGCTTGCCGTTGTCGAGCGACTCGAGCTCGGCGAGCTCCGCGCCGTTTGCCTTGATCAGCTCGGCCAGCGCGTACATCAGGCTCGAGCGCTTGGCCGCGTTCAGCTTGCGGAGCGGCCCCTCCAGTGCGCCCCGCGCGGCTGCCGCCGCGCGGGCGGCATCCTCGGACCCCCCCAGCGCCACCTCGCAGATAACCTCAGCGGTCGCGGGGTCGATCGTCTCGAAGGTTCGCCCGTCGGCGGCCTCGGCGTGCTCGCCGCCGATCAGCAGCCGTTTCGGCCCCGAATCGACGAATTCGCGCGCGGCGGGCGACAGAGCGTCGGCGGTGGCGGTGGCCATCACCGCCATCGTAGTAAGGAGCCTACGGCTGGGCTTCGGTGCAGTCGGGCGGCTGCGGCACCTCGCCCTGCGACTCGAGACCGGCTACGCCGGCGCTGCTGCCGGAGATTGTCGCGCCGGTCGAGCCCGAGGAACCCACGGGGCCCGCGGGTCCGGTCGGCCCAGGCGTCGGCGGTGGGTCGCACGGGGGCGGTATTCCGCCGGGCCCGGTGGCGCCGGTGACGCCCGTGGCCCCGGTCGTCCCGGTGACGCCCGTGACCCCGGTGGTGCCGGTCACGCCGGTCACGCCGGTCGCGCCTGTAGCCCCGGTCGCTCCCGTCGCGCCTTCGTCGCCCGTGGTTCCGCCGCCGCCGCCGCCCTTGTCGCCCGCGCCAGCCTTGTCGGACGCGATGAGTCGGGGCTTGGAGTTCGCTGAGGGCGGGGTACCCCACGCCTGGACCTCGACGGTGTAGACGCCGTTGCCTGCGTACGGGACCCAGAGGCTCGTACCGCCCGCCCCTACTGACCCGTAGTCCGAGACCGCGCCGTTCGGCGCGCTGATGCTCGCCGTGTAGCTGGTTGCGCCGGACACCTCGTTGTAGGTGGCGTCGATCTTGCAGACGATCTGGTTCTCGAACAGGCCGCAGCTGTCCAGTGACGCCTGGGCGTCGAGCGATCCCGTGCCGGAGCCCTCCGTGACCAGGCCGACCGCGAACGCGGGCACCGGCGCGGCAAGCGCCAGCGCAGCGAGTAGGAGCAGCCGCCGTCTTCTCATCGTGCCTTCCCTAGCCTGACTTTCCGGTCGCCACGGGAACGAACGAGCTGCGGATCAGCTCGGCGCCGTTGGTTGCAGTCTGCGAGGCGTCCGGCTCGACCGTGGTGGCGAGGTAGTACCGATAGGGGCCCCCGACGCGAAGCGTCACCTCGTAGTCGGGCGCGTTGGGCGGCGAGTCCGCGGCGAGCGTCACGATCGTGCCGTCGGCGGTCGGGGCGGGCGTGGTGCCCGTCACATTGGCATCGACTCCTGTGGCCTGGCGGACTTGAGCCAGCGACTGGGACTCGAAGTCGGGAAGGCTCAGGCTGGGATCGCGCGTGACCCACAGGATTGCCTTTGCGCCCTGCGCCTCGGCGGCGAAGGTCGCTCCACTCGGCGGCGCGGTACGCGTCCACCCGTTCGGAAGGGCGAGGGTGTAGCTCGAGCCCGTCACCAGCTCGCCGCCGTGTCCAGACTTGGAGGCCTGTGCATGCTGCCCGCTGCCGGCCTCGGTGGGGGGCGCGGCGGGCGTGGGGGAGGCCGTGGACTGCGTGTCGGATTTGCTGCCGCCGCCCTGGACGAGGGTCAGCACGAGGATCACCACGGCGGCGGCCAGCGGGAGGCTCAAGTACTTCAGGAGGAGGCTCTGACCCCGCGCGCCGTCCCTCGCCTCCTTTACGACCCCGTCGTCGGCCGCGGCGTCGCATTCGAAGGTCTGGCTGCACCCATCGCAGACGACCCTGCGGACCGCGCGCGCCGGCAGGGTCTCCGGCACGCGGACCCGTGTTGCGGTCCCGCACGCCTCGTGCCTGCAGCGAACCAGCCGAACCGGCTCCCCGGCCACGGGCTCGGGGAACCCTCCATTGTTTTTGCGCTCCACCTCCGTTGAATCGGACCCGCAAAGGCGGTACTTGAGCGGATCGCCTACCCGTGGACGCCCGCATCCAGTTGCAAATCGACCGTCGCGACTAGGCAAGGGGCAATCGAGGTGCGATGCTGTCGCCTGGGATGGAACAGCGGCGGTCAGACCTGGAGGCTCGCCTAGCCGCGCAGCACAGGCTGACCCGGGAGCTGCTCGCGTCGGACACGGTCGGGCAGGCGGCGCCGGCCTACCTGTCGTCGGTCGGAACGCTCCTGGGCTGGGACGCCGGGGCGCTGTGGGAGATTCCCCAGCACGACCGGATGCTCCACTTCGTCCAGGGCTGGGACGCCGGGACGCTCGATCTCGAGGCGCTGTGGGCCGAGAGCCGCCGGCTGCGGATGGGCCGCGGCACGGGCCTTCCGGGCCGCGCCTGGGAGCGCGGCGACATCGTCTGGATCGGTGAGCTCGAGCGCGAGCGTCGACTGCCTCGCCACGACCTGTTCGTCGAGGTCGGCTTCAAGGCGGCCCTGGCGATTCCGGTGCCGGTGGGGCCGTCTGAGAGCGTCCTCGCCGTCGCCGAGTTCTACGCGACCGCGCCCTCGGCGTCGAACGACGAGCTGCTGAAGCTGCTCGTCGGGTTCACCGATCAGCTGGCGATGTTCATGACCCGCCGGCGGGTCGAGAGCGCGTTGCGCGAGAGCGAGGCGCTCAAGTCCGCGATGCTGGGCTCGGCGTACGACTGCGTGATCGGGATGAACCACGTCGGTGTGGTCATCGAATTCAACGAGGCGGCCGAGGAGACCTTCGGATACACCCGCGACGAGGCGGTCGGGCAGGATCTCGCGCAGCTCATAATCCCGGCGGAGCTCCGGCAGCGCCACCGTCAGGGCCTCGCCCGCTACATCGCCACCGGCGAGAGCCGCATCCTGAACCAGCGTGTCGAGCTGACGGCGAAACGACGAGACGGTTCCACCCTCCCCGTCGA
>VAYL01000254.1 GCA_005884305.1 Actinomycetota bacterium | reverse complement strand
CGCGGATCCCGGCGACTTTGTTCGCGGCGATCGAGGCCCCGGTGCCCGTCCAGCAGCAGACGATCCCCTGATCGGCGTTGCCATCAGCCACGTCCCGGGCCGCGGCCTCGCTGGCCCAAGCCCAGTCGTCGCGCTCCGATTCGCTCAGCGCGCCGTGCGTGATCGGCTCGTGGCCACGCTTTCGCAGCTCCTCGACCACAGCCTCGGCGATCCCCACTCGCTCGTCGGCGGCCACGGCGATTCGCATACTCGAAGCCTACGCACCAACCGCGATTGTCGGATTCATTCGACATATCGCACTAAATCCGACAACGACGGACCGTTGGGGTCAGGTGAGCCAGCCGAACTGTCGCCCCGCCAGCTCCTCGAGCCTGGCCGTGTCCTCGCGGAAGAGGCCGACGAGCTCGTCCCTCAGGTCAAGCGGCAGCTCGGGCTTCGGCGCCTCTCCGCCCTCGGGGTCGTGGACGAGGCGCTCGACGATCCAGCGGAGCGACTCCGGAAACCGGTCGAAGTTGCGGTCGAGCGCTCGCAGGCCCGGCAGCCGCACCGCCCGATCCATCACGCGAAAGCGGCTGCCCGTCTTCGCGACCCCGGTCTCCCATTCACGCTCGAACTGCTCGGACGTGAAATTGGGATCGACGCCGCAGAACTCGAACGCCCGGCGCATCGTCTCCGGGCGGGCGTTCTTCAGCTCCTCACGGCTGACGATTTGGATGCTGCCCGAGCCGAAGGCGTCGAGGTACGGCTCGAGCTGGAAGAAGTAGCGGCTGCGAGTGACGTAGCTCGACTGGGGATCCGCCAGCGCCTCCTCGATTGGCCGTTCGTCGTACCCGCCGCCGACGTTGTGCATGTAGTGCGAGAGCATGCGGTCGATCGGGTCGCGGACGACGTAGACGATGCGCGCCGCGGGCACCACATGCGCTGCGAAACGCCGGCGAACGCAGGCCGGTTCGTGTAGTGCGGGGAGCTTTCGCCGCGCACGGGTGCGCCCGGCTCGAAATGGCCGGCGTACCAGTCGCGTCCCAGCGGCCAGTTGAGCTCGGCGACGAAGAAGTTGAGCTCCTTCGGCCGCGACATCGCGACCTCGGGATGGAGATTGAGGTAGTGGTGAAGGCTCGTCGTCCCGCACTTGAGCCCGCCGATGATGATCAGGTTGGGGAGGGCACCGTGCCCGTGGCGGCGCCGTGCACGACTCGCTCGACGCCGCTCCGCCGCGAAGCGCTCGTGCGCGCGGGCGACCATCGCCCGGTCGGCGGGGTCGCTCGGCTGATCGACTGTGGGGTCAGCCCCCTGCGCCAAGGCGCTTCGCCGCGTCGCGAAGGTTCTTGACCGTGGCCGATGGCGCCTTGCGGCCTTCGAGCTTCTCGCCCCTGCGGTTGACCCAGATCACGGGGACGTTCATCTTCAGGCACTGCGCGACGTCGGTCTCGTACCCGCTCGCGATGTGGAGCCAGCCCTTCTTGCCGCCGATGCGGCGTGCGCACTCCTTGAAGTGCGCGGGGTCCGGCTTGTAGCTACGGACCTGCTGGGCCGTGACCACGAGCTCGAGCTCGGTGCGCAGGTGACGGCGGGAGACGCCCAGCAGCTTGTCGTCGATGTTGGAGACGATCCCCACGTCGTAGCGCTTGCCGAGGCGGTCCATCGCCGCGTTGGACTCTCGAAACGGAGCCCAACGGCCAACGCTGTCGGGCAGGAACTGCGCCCGCGACGGCTCGAGCTCCCAGCCGATCTCCTTCGCGGTTCGCACGGCCGTTCGTCGCAGCACCTCGGCGTAGAGCTCGTACGACCCGCGGATGATCTCCCCGTGGATCTCGAAGAAGCGGTTCATGAAGGGCTCCTCCTCGAAGCTGAAGCCGTCGCGGTCCGCCTCCCGGCGAAACGCGTCGAGCATCCCCCTCTCCCAATCGATGAGGGTGCCGTAGCAATCCGTGGTCACCCACGTGATGTCCTTGAGCTTCGGGAGGGCCATGAGCCGCGGGATTATGCCAAGCGCCACTTTTCGGCCCGATCCGGGCACGCGGCCGGTCCCGCTGAAACGTCCCTCGGATAACCTGCCGCGCCGTGGATCTGCTCGAGTACCAGGGCAAGCAGCTCTTCGCCAAGCACGGCGTGCCCGTGCCGGACGGTCGCCCGGCCGACACGGTTCCGAGTGCCGTCGAGGCGGCCGAGGAGCTCGGCTACCCGGTCGTGATCAAGGCGCAGGTCCGCATCGGCAAGCGCGGCAAGGCCGGTGGCATCAAGATCGCCAACGACCGCGAGGAAGCGACCAAGCACGCCGGGGCGATCATCGGCATGGACATCCGCGGCTTCACGGTCCACGAGGTGTGGGTGGAGCGTGCGTCGCGGATCGACGCCGAGTACTACGCCTCCATCATCCTCGACCGTTCCGAG
>VAYL01000001.1 GCA_005884305.1 Actinomycetota bacterium | reverse complement strand
GGCGGAGCGACCGCCGATCGACGCCGACCCGATCCCGTACGGCCACAAGCGAAAGCACGAGATGGCCCGGTACTCCAAGCGCCACTACGGGCAGCCGCGGTGGCACCTCCGCGACCCGAAGGTGATCGTCCTGCACTTCACCGCCGGCCCGAGCTATCAGTCCGCGTGGCACGTGTTCGCATCGAACGCCCCGAACAACGGCGAACTCCCCGGCGTCTGTTCGCATTTCATCGTCGCCAAGAGCGGCCGTATCCATCGAACGGTTCGCCCGACGATCCGCTGCCGCCACACGATCGGCCTGAACTACACGGCCATTGGCGTGGAGATGGTTCAGGAGGCCGGCTCAGGCTCCCACTGGGCCGACGAGCAGATCCTCCACCGACACAAGCAGATCCACAGCGCCGTCCGGCTAGCCGCCTGGCTCAAGCAGCGCTACGGAATCAAGATGCGCAACATCATCGGCCACGCGATGGCGAACCACAGCCCATTCTTCAAGGACCTCGAGGGCTGGCGGAACGATCACACGGACTGGCTGCGGCGCGACGTGAAGAAGTTCCGCCACCGGCTGCGCCAAGTGATCGCCAAATAAAGCGAAGGCCCCGGCGGTTCGCGCCGGGGCCCCGCCAGTGGTGGTTGGCGGGAGTTACTGGTCCTGGCTGGTCTCCTCGCCGCCGCCCTCGCCACCTGACTCCTCGCCGCCGTTGCCCTCGCCGTTGCCCGTCTCGGACTCGTCGGGCTGGGCCGGCTCGGTCCCAGGGGTCTCGGTCTCCACGGCTCCTCCTTCCGTCGATTACGGACTCCCTGTACCCGATCTCACGCTCGAACCTCGCTCGCTCTTTCGCGCCGCAAGCTCCAGGGTCATCAGGACCGCGGCCACGGCGTAGAAGGGCGACAGGAGGATGTTCGAGAGGGATTCGCCCACCCAGTTGCGAAGGAACGGTGTGTGGATCACGAGGTGAGGAAGCTCCACCAGCCCGCTGGCGAGAGCCTCGCTCGCGAGCGTGATCGGGACCAATACGAGGAGGACCGTCCAGACCGACCCGCGCACGAGCTGCCGGCTGCGCGCGAACGCCGCTCGCACGCCGCGCCCCTCGAGCTCGACTATTGGTCCCGCGAGAGCGAACCAGCCGAAGAACAGGAGGCCCGGCACGATGAGCAGGAGAAGTCCAAGCGCCACGCCGAGCGTGAGGAGGATGTCCACAGCGATCAGGCGCCCGTAGGAGAGCCTCCGCGCGACGTAGCGCAGCGAGGGGGGCGGCGAGTGCTCGCCCTGGCGCATCGTCAGGCCGACGGCGCCGGCGTAGAACACCTCGCCCAAGAGCGTTGTCCCGGCCTGCGCCAGGACCCCGCCGATCAGCGCGGCGGTTTCGAGATCAAAGACGCCCGGGCTCTCTAGGTCTATCTCCCCGGCGAGCGCGTCGAGCAACCCGAGCGGGATGAAGACGAGCGCGCCGAGGAGGAGCAGGAAACCCGCGCGGGCCCGATAGGCCCGTACCGTGCGAACGTAGATCTCCCGGGCCCTCATTGGCAGCCGACCCTATCCGCGCCTGCGGCGCCGCTACGCTGCGCCGATGCTCGCGGGCAATCGGATGAAGTGGGCGATCCCGGCCGTCCTTGTCGGGGTGCTCCTGATCAGTGGGTGCGGGGGAGGAGGCAGCAGCAGTCCATCCCCCACGACGGGCGGTGAACCGCTGACCAAGCAGGAGTTGATCTCGCAGGGCGACGCGATCTGCGGTCAGGCGCTCGACAAGTTCCAGCAGCTCCAGCAGAACCCCCCGACGACCGCCGAGGGCGCGGCGACGCTGACCCAGCAGCTGCTTGAGATCACCGAGACGGAGCTGGCTCAGTTGCGTGACCTCAACCCGCCCGCATCCGTCAAATCCAGCATGGACGCCTACGTCAAGTCGCTCGACAAGAACGTCGCGGTCCTGAAGCAGGGGCTGAAGGCGGCGCAGCAGAACGATGCATCGGCCTACGCGAAAGCCCAGGCGAAGACGGTCAGCCAGCAGGTGAAGCGCCTCTCACTGGCCCGGGCTGTTGGCTTCAAGGAGTGCAGCCGGCCGGCGGGTACGGCGCCGGGGAGCGCGAGTGGCTAGCGGCGCCTCAGGGACAGCCGTCGCCGCGCCGGCCGCCGCGTAGCGAGCCAGCCGAAGCCGACGGCCATCGCGAGGTTCCCGACTCCGGCGAGCCAGAGCCCGGCTCGTGCCCCTGGGCGAGTGAAGGCGGATGAGCGCGACCACAGGATGTCGGTTGCGAGCTCGGTCCCGCGAAGCCAGGCGAGCGCCCACCAGTCCTCCGGCCGGCCACGGATCTCCGTGACCGCATGCGCCGCCGCGAAGGTGAGCCAAACCGGCCCACTGCGCCGGAATAGCTCCCGGGCGTCGGGCGAGGGTCGCTCATGTCCCAGCGCCGCCAGCGTCGCGTCGGGCGCGAACAGCGCGCCGCTGCCGAGCGCCAGATCGAAGGCGATCATGTTGCGGTTGGTGGTGCGGAGGGCCGACTCGACGTCCATATGCGCGCGATCCAACCACATCGGGGTCTGATGGGCGGCGACTTTGTCGCCGCAGAGGCATGTAAGGCGGCGAAGCCGCCGCAATTGATTCACGATTCGCTGAGTTAGGAGGGAAATTCCCGAGCGGGGCGAAACAACCGGCCGTGAGCAAGACGGCCACGAAGTCTCGTCCAACTCAGTCGCGCTCTCGGGGGGCTCAGGCACGGCCACGCCGTAACGGGCGCCCGACGCGCCAGAACGGCAAGACGCTCTGCGGCTACATCACGGAGCGCTTCGACGAGTTCTCCCGCTCCCAGAAAGACGTCGCTCGCTACATCGTCGACCACCTCGACGAGGCGGCGTTCCAGACCGCCGAGGAGCTCGCCCGCCGCGCGAGCACCTCGTCCTCGACCGTCGTCCGCTTCTCGCAGGCTCTCGGCTTCGAGGGCTATCCCGAGCTTCAGCAGGCCGCGATCGAGGAGTACCGCAACCGCACCGCCGAGGAGGCGAGCGGCACCGGCGGCCAGCTCTTCGACTTCGACCACTCCGAGTTTGAGTCCTCGCTCGCGACCGACCACGCGAACGTCGAGGACACGGCGCGCAGCCTCACGCGCGAGCAGGTCGAGGCATGCGTCTCGGCGCTCGCCTCCGCGCATCGCGTGATGCTTGTCGGTGTCGACCAGATGGCCTTCTTCGCGAGCTACCTGCGCCACCTGCTCGCTTTGCTTGACATCCGCGCCGAGGTCGTCACGAGCCCGCGCCAGGACTCGATCACGAGGCTCAGCAGGGTCGACGAGGACACGCTCGTCATCGCGTTCTCGGCGGGCCGGGCGCATCCGCTCGTCGTCCGCGCCATGAAGCTCGCTCGCCACCGGCACGCGCACACGCTCTCGATCAGCGACGCGACGCTCTCTGAGGTCGGCGAGCACGCGGAGCTGACGCTCTACTACTCCTCGAACAGCCCATCGTTCACGCGCTCGAACTCGGCGCTCCTGGGAATCATCCAGGCCCTGGCCCACGGCGTCTACGCGCGCGACAAGGCGGCGTTCAAGGACCGCATCCGCGCCTTCAAGCTGAAGTAGCTCATCGCCGTCCCGGCGATGGTCGAAAAACCCACTCATATGTGCGGGAATCCGACCATCGCGGAACGCTTGGGAGGGATTTCGCGCAACTTGCGGGTTCGGTGGTCGACACCTCGGTCTTCCGACGCACCGCAGGTCTAGCTTTCGCGGCCGTGAGGGATGGCAGGCCCAGGCGTTTGCTCGGGCCGACCGTCGGGGTGGCGGTCGTCGTCGCCGCGGGCGCGCTCATTCTGTGGGGCGTCGCGATCTGGCTCTCCTGGGGTGGAGATTGCCCGACCTCCGGTGCCGGTGGCGGAGGTCTCGAGAAGGGGATCTCGGTCTGGCCACCGGCGGCGCAGTGTCTCGACCAGCAGGGCGATCCCTTCTGGCATCAGGCGCTGCCCTGGGCCCCGTGGGTGATCGGCGCGCTCGTCTTAGCGGCCGGGGCGATCCTCCTGACCGGGCTTTTGGTCGCGATTCGTGACCTGCGGCGTCCCGTGGCGGTTCCTTCAGGGCATCCCGTCTCCGCGGTCGAGACATGGCCCTCATCGGGCGGGCCGTCGGGCAGTCAGGCGTATGCGCGCGCGGACACTGCGTCGACCGACCGCGACCCGCCCGCGATGGCGGCGTAGCCGACCCTGCACCGCGCTGGCCACGACGTAGTACACGCGGAACTTGTTTCATCACCCGGGCGGCATCGCCTCCCCTATATTCCAAGCCAATGCCGGAGAGAGCGACATTCCGCGTCAAGCGTGGGCTCGCGGAGATGCTCAAGGGCGGCGTCATCATGGACGTCACCACTGCCGAGCAGGCCCGAATCGCGGAGGACGCCGGCGCCGTCGCGGTGATGGCGCTGGAGCGCGTTCCCGCCGACATCCGCGCCGCGGGCGGCGTTGCCCGCATGGCGAGCCCCCGGGTGATCAAGGAGATTCAGGAATCCGTGACGATTCCCGTCATGGCGAAGGCCCGGATCGGGCACTTCGCCGAGGCCCAGGTCCTGGAGTCGCTCGAGGTGGACTACATCGACGAGTCGGAGGTCCTGACGCCCGCCGACGAGGCGCACCACATCGACAAGCATGCCTTCGAGGTCCCATTCGTCTGCGGCGCGACCAACCTTGGCGAGGCGCTTCGCCGGATCGGCGAGGGCGCGGCGATGATCCGTTCTAAGGGCGAAGCCGGCACCGGCAACATCGTCGAGGCCGTCCGCCACCTTCGCGGCATCGTCGGCGGCATCAAGCGCCTGACCACGCTCGGCACCGAACAGCTCGGGGCCGAGGCGAAGGAGCTCGGTGCGCCGATGGAGGTCGTCCGCGAGGTCGCCGAGACCGGCTGGCTCCCGGTGCCGCTTTTCTGCGCCGGAGGAATCGCGACCCCGGCGGACGCGGCGCTAGTCATGCAGCTCGGCGCGGAGGGCAACTTCGTCGGCTCGGGCATCTTCAAATCGGAGGACCCGGAACGTCGCGCCCGGGCCGTTGTCGAAGCCACCACGCACTTCAACGACCCGGACCGGGTCGCGGCCGCATCCATCGAGCTCGGAGAGCCGATGCGGGGGGACGACATCGCGCAGCTCGCTGCGGAGGGCGAGCTTCTGCAGCAGCGCGGGGCCTAAGGTCGCCAGACGTGGATCGCTCAAACGCCGTGCCGACCGCCACCGAGGCGCGGACCCGGCTGCGAATCGGCGCGCTGGCCAGCCAAGGGGACTTCGCGGCGCACGCCGAGATGCTGGGCTCGCTCGGCGCCGATCCCGTCGAGGTTCGGACCTCGGACGAGCTGGAGGGACTCGACGGACTGGTGATCCCCGGCGGCGAGAGCACCACCATTACG
>VAYL01000242.1:3616-3884 GCA_005884305.1 Actinomycetota bacterium | reverse complement strand
CAGGGTCCCGTTGATCGTTCCCATGGTGTTGACCTCGAACAGCAGCCGGCACGTGTCGGGGTCGTGATCCCACACGTGTCCGGTCACGAGGATTCCCGCGTTGTTGACCCAGACATCGAGGGAGCCGGTGCGCTCGACCGTCATCGCCGCGGCCGACTCGCACGCCTCGCGGTCGCGAACGTCGAGCTTTGAGAAGAACGCGGAGCCGCCGATCTCCCCGGCGGCCGATGCCGCCGAGCCCTCGTCCACGTCCGTGACGTGGACGGTC
>VAYL01000242.1:2988-3521 GCA_005884305.1 Actinomycetota bacterium | reverse complement strand
ATCCTCGCCACATATCGCGGGGATCGGGGGACCCAGTGTCTGGGGCGAATCGCCGGCATCTGCCGCGTAGCGCCATCTCTTTCGGCGCGAGCCCGTCAGCTAACCCCGTAAGCAACGAGAGAGCCAATGGACGAAGGATGGCCCCGCCCTAGGGCGGAAACCGAATACCGCCGGCGCGATGAAGCGCCATTCATGCGGCGACCCGACCGCATCGCGCTATGGGCGGTTGGCATCGCGGTCGTGGGGATCATCGCCGCCGCCGCGAGCGCGCATGGCGCCACGGGTGGATCCGGCACCAAGCACTTCACTCACACCGACGACACGCACGCCGTCCCGATCGCGAAATAGGCGACTCTCTCGCTCGGGCGGCGAGGAAGAGCGCTCGCGGCGCGACTCCCCCAGTCGCGTGCGAGTCGCTGCGGTGATGTCGCTAGGCGGCGGCGGGAAGGATCGCCGGATCGTTCTGGTCCTGCGGAAGTGCCGCCGCGTTCGAGATCAGACTCTGGAACTCGCTGAGCGCGAGATGCGCAACC
>VAYL01000242.1:629-2879 GCA_005884305.1 Actinomycetota bacterium | reverse complement strand
CTCGCGGATCCGTTGACGTCCAGCTGCGCGCCCTGGAGATCTCGTCGAGCCCCAGCCCGGCGGCGCGGGCGGTCTTCGCGTGCTGAGCCACCGAGTAGGTGTCGCCGCGGCTTTCGGCGACAGCCAGGGCGATGCGCTCGGCGGTGCGGCGGGGGAGCACGCCACCCCGAAGCTCGTGTCTCATTCGCGCGAATGCGCGCATCGCGGCCGGCGATCCCGCTAGGACGCCGACGAACTTCGACACGGATCCGCCGGCATCCGACATCCCGCGGAGAAGGCGGGCGGTCTCCTCCGGCGCGGTGAGCTCGTCATGAATGTCGAAGCGGCTGATATCGGTTTTGGCGGTCATTCAGTGACTCTGTATCGGGCCTTTGTTTGCGCGGTTTACGCGGTGTTAAGCCCGCCTTTACTTTACTTTTAGCGGGTTACTTACCCGACGTAAGTTATAGCGCGGGAGGCGACGAATGGCAATAGCTTCGGTGGTGAATACGTGGGATTACGCCGGGACGGTTCACTCGTCGAACCGCCGATATGGTTCGGCTCCTTCGCGGGTTCTGGCCCGCACGATCACGCGACACATCGGAGGACGAGATGGCCGACACCCCGACCGCCGTGCGAACCGAGAGCCCAGACGACGTGCTGAAGGTCGTCTTCACCGACGTCCTCGGTCAGCTCAAGAGCTTTTCGATCAACGCCGCGGAGCTCGAGGATGCGTTCGAGGGCGGGATGGGGTTCGACGGCTCTTCGATAACCGGGTTCAACCCGATCGAGGAGTCCGACATGATCGCGATGCCGGACCCCTCGACCTTTGCGGTCCTCCCGTGGCGCCCGGCGGAGAAGGCGACCGGCCGGATGTTCTGCGACGTCAGGGTGCCCGGGGGCGATCCGTATGAGGGGGATCCGCGCTGGATCCTGCGCCGTGCGCTCCAGCGGGCGGCCGACATGGGATTCGACACCTACAACATCGGGCCCGAGCTCGAGTACTTCTATTTCCGGTCGGCGAAGCCGGGGGAGGGCCCGCCGGAGATCCTGGACGAGGGCGGCTACTTCGACCTGACCACGCTCGATGCCGGCTCCGACGTGCGGCGCGAGACGATCCTGGCGCTCGAGCAGCTCGGGATCCACGTCGAGTACGCCCACCACGAGGTCGGCCCGTCCCAGCATGAGGTCGACATGCGCTACAAGGATGCCCTCGCGATGTCGGACGACTGCATGACGTATCGCATTGTGGTCAAGGAGTACGCGATGAAGTACGGCTGGCACGCGACCTTCATGCCGAAGCCTCTCTATGGCGAGAACGGGTCAGGGATGCACGTGCACCAGTCGCTCATGCGCGAGGGAAGGAACGCGTTCTTCGATCCCGACGACCAGTACTACCTGTCGCCGACCGCGAAGGCGTTCATCGCGGGGCAGCTCAGGCACGCGCGCGAGATCGCGCCGCTGTTCGCGCAGTGGGTCAATTCCTACAAGCGGCTCGTGCCTGGATTCGAGGCGCCGACCTATCTGGCCTGGTCGCGCCGCAACCGCTCGGCCCTGATCCGCGTTCCGCTCTATCACCCCGGCAAGGAGCAGGCCACGCGGGCCGAGTTGCGCTGCCCGGATCCCGCGTGCAATCCCTATCTGTGCTTCGCGGGGATGCTGCACGCCGGCCTGGAGGGGATCGAGAGGGGATACGAGCTGCCCGAGCCGATGGAACAGAACCTGTACCACCTGTCTCCCGAGGAGCGTGAGAAGCGCGGGATCGAGGAGCTACCCGAGACGCTCGGCGAGGCGATCGAGATCGCCGCGCACTCGGAGCTCGTGCTACGCATCCTCGGCGAGCACACCTTCAACCGGTTCGTTGAGATCAAGCGACAGGAGTGGGCTGACTACCGGGTCCAGGTGACCCCTTGGGAGGTCGACCGCTTCCTGCCGATCCTCTGATGCCTCGCGGGCTCGGCTACGGCGAGCTCCGGTCGCGGGGCCTGATCAGAACCGGTCTCGTCCTTCTGGCCATCCCGTCGATCGTGATCGCGGCGTGGTCGCTGATCTCACCGCGCGGCTTCTACGACAACTTCCCCGGGGCCGGTCGGCACTGGGTGTCCGCCCTCCCGCCGTACAACGAGCACCTGCTGCGCGACTTCGGCGCTACCAACCTGGCGATCGCGCTGTTCCTGCTGGGGGCCGCGCTGTTCATGGAGCGCCGCCTGGTGCAGGTAGCCGCGGTCGCCTTCTTCCTGGGCACGGTTCCGCACTTCATCTACCACCTGA
>VAYL01000242.1:0-570 GCA_005884305.1 Actinomycetota bacterium | reverse complement strand
GACGGTCCGAGCGCCGCGTCGCCACGAGCCCCGCTCGGCGCCCCTGTTTCAGCGCTGAGCCAGATCAGCTGAGCTTGGTGAGCCCGCTCGGGCGCCGCACCGTCTCCTTACCCGTCTTCTCGCTGCGCACGAGGTAGCGCGGATCGTCCTTGGACGCGGCGACCACCTGCCCGGCAACCTCGGTGCGGGCGGTGAGCCGCTTGCGCACCTTGCCGACGACCCTCCTCCCGCGAAAATTCCACTCGACGCGATCCCCGCGCCTGAACTCCTGAGGCATGACTGCTCCTCTCGCTCGATTACGGGGGGAACAACCCTCCCGCGCGCCGTGGTGCCCCTATGCCGCCTCCGATTGGACCCGCTCCCGTAGCCCACGCCTAACGCCGGTGGCAACCTCACGCCCGCGCTTCGTCAGCTGCCACCACGAAAAGCGGCATACCCGGAAGCCAGCCCCGCGCAGGCAGGCTCGCGCTCACGATCGCGCACCATCGACCCTCCGCAAGTTGCAACAGCTGCATCAGTGCAATCCGCATCCGGGGGGTGGATGCGGATTGCGTTGACCGGGGCATGTCG
>VAYL01000184.1:9860-12269 GCA_005884305.1 Actinomycetota bacterium | reverse complement strand
AGCCCACGAGCACCCGCATCGCGGTCAGGTCGTAGATCTCGTTGAACTCCCGGCCCTTCTTGGTCATTTTCGAGTAAATGGAGTAGAAGTGCTTGGCGCGGCCTGAGATCTCGGCCTCGATCCCGACCTTCTTGAGCTCCGACACCAAGAACTCGCCGGCGTCGGCGACGTAGCGCTCACGCTCCGCGCGCTGCTGGGAGACGAGCTTCTTGATCTCGTCGTACTTGCGCGGGTGCAGCCGCTGGAAGGAGAGGTCCTCGAGCTCCCACTTGATCGCGTGGATCCCGAGCCGATGCGCAAGCGGCGCGTAGATCTCAAGCGTCTCGCGCGCCTTCTCGATCTGCTTCTGCTTCGGCAGTGCGGAGATCGTGCGCATGTTGTGCAAGCGATCGGCGAGCTTGATGAGGATGACCCGGAGATCCGTGGCCATCGCCACCATCATCTTCCGGTAGTTCTCGGCCTGGTTCTCGTCGCGGCTCTGGAAGGTGATCCCGGTGAGCTTCGTGACCCCATCGACGAGGCTCGCGATCACCTCCCCGAACTGCTCGCGCACCTCGTCGAGGTCCGCGCTTGTGTCCTCGACCGTGTCGTGCAGGAGCGCCGCACACAGCGTCTCAGTGTCCAGCCGGAGGCCCGCGCAGATCTTCGCCGCCTCGACGGGATGAGTGATGAAGTCCTCGCCGGACTTGCGCCGCTGGTCGGCGTGGCGCTCGCACGCGAATGCGAAGGCGCGCTCGACCGCCTCGGTGTCGACGGGCCGCACGCCGTCGTCCGTGTGCTCGGCGATCACCGCCAGGAGATCGCCGAGGAGCCCGCGCTCCTCGTCGGTGAGGTCGGCGGTGAGCTTGCTCTCGGGGGCCGGCTCGCTGGCGGTGACCGTCTCGAAACCCACGCGGGTGTGTCCCTCGCGGTCGGGCGGGGTCTCGTCGGTATTCGGTGCGCGCCGGCGTGCCGAGCGCCTGACCTTTACCTTCGCGGCGCGGCCAGTCGACTTGGCCTTCGCGTTGCGCTTGCCGTTCGCGCCGCCCTTCGACGAGCGGCGCTTCGCCGGCTTCGCTTCGTCTAGCTCGGTTGTCTTCGCCTGCTTAGGAATCGCCTGCCCTCCTCGTACCGTTCGCGGTAGGCGGCGAAGGACTCGGTCACGTCCAGATCCTTCCGCACCGAGGATACGACGCGCAGGCGTTCCGGGGTGGCGGCCGCCTCCCACTCGACGGCGCCAACCTCCTCCAGCACGCGGATCCGCCGCGCGGCCACCTCCGGCGCGCGCGGATGGCGGCCGGGGCCGTGGAGAGTCTCCCGCAGATCCTCGCGACTCAGCCCGACGCCGCTGCGATCTCGCAGGACGCGATAGAGAGCCTCGAGCGCGCCACGGCGCGGCCACTCCTCTTCGTGCACGCGGAGCGCGAACGACACATCCACCTCGCCCCACGCGAGGTGCAGGAACCCGTGCCCAACTGCCGCCGCGCCCTCCCGGTGCGCGAACGACGGCGGGTCCACCAGAACCACGTGCGCGAAGCCCGCTGCGATCTCCGGCTGTCGCTCCACGGCAGCCCAGTCGGCCAGGGCGACGCCGCGGCCTGCTTCGAGCACGCTCGTGACCCCCTGCTCCACCGCGCTGTCCGCAAGGCGCCCGGAGGCGATCGCCACCGGGCCGCCGCAGAAGCGCGCCGGCGCCGCGGACCGTTCCACCAGCTCCCGGCGCCTGAGTGCATCGGCGCAGATCACGAGAACGGGCTCGCTGCAGGACGCGAGCGCGGCGGCGATCGATGACCTCGCGTTCGGAATCGCGCGACGCGCTCGCCCGCGGCCCTTTCGTGAGCGGAGCCGTCCGCTCGGCCGTAAAGCGGCGCCACCACTCCGCGGCGTCCGGATACGGCAGGTCGCCCTCGATCTCGGCGTCGCCCTCGTAGCGATAGAGCTCACCGAGGACAACGCGCGGCTCCACCGCGCCATTCCACTCGTTCAGCTCGAGCTTCACCGAGACGTCCACCGGGTCCACCAATTTCGTCTCCGCCAGGGAGCCGTTGACGCCGAACGCGACACCCATGGCGCTCCGCCGGCCGCTCTCGATCCGAAAGCGGGCGTGCTTCTCGCCGTCGCCCATGGGCCGAACGTCCCGAACGCGGACCGACGGCACCAGCAGGCGGACGCCGGGGTTCCCCATCCCGAACGGGGCGAGGCGCTCGAGCTGCTCGGCGACGTCGTGCCCCAGGCTCTCGCCGCCGACGACCGCGTCGATCGACTCGGCGGGGACGAGCTGATCGCGGTCCATGACGGTGGCGGCATGCGCGACGAACGCCTCCCGGAAGGCATCGACGCGCTCGGCGCGGATCTCGAGACCGGCCGCGGCCCGATGGCCGCCGTAGCGCTCGAGATGTTCGGCACAGGCGTCGAGCGCCCCCAGCAGGT
>VAYL01000184.1:0-9700 GCA_005884305.1 Actinomycetota bacterium | reverse complement strand
GTGCAGACGCCAAATACTCGGGTAGGTCGGTCCTCGCAGCCTCGGCACCATGGACGACCTCGCGTTCCGCGGTACGCCGCTCGCCATTGGCGCGGTTGAGCTCCGTTGCGATCGCCGTTGCGCGCTCCTCGTCGGCAGTCAGCATCAACTCCACACCCGCGTCCGCTCGGTAGAGCCGACCGGCGGCGTTGATGCGCGGCCCCAGCCGGAAGGCCAGATCGCCCTCGTCGAGCCGCCCGAGTGGCACCTGGGCGGCCGCGCACAGGGCGCGGAGGCCCGGGCGCCTGCCGCTCCGGGCGATCGCAAGCCCCTTGCGAACCAGCGCCCGGTTCTCGCCTCGCAGCGGAACGAGGTCGGCGACAGTCGCGAGCGCGACGAGGTCGAGGTCCTGCTCCGCGGCTTGGGCTCCCAGGAGCAGAGCTCGGCGAACGGATAGGCGCCCAGTCGCGGGTGAAGCAACGGACAGTCCGGCAGTTCCGGGCCGGGCTCGTGGTGGTCGGTGACGATCACGTCCATGCCGGCCGCGCGCGCCGACGCCACCTCCTGCGGGCAGGTGATTCCGCAGTCGACGGTGATGAGAAGCCGGGTTCCCCGGGCCGCGAGACGCGCGACGCCTTCGCGTGTCAGCCCGTACCCGTCCTCCAGCCGCCCGGGGATGAACCAGTCGCATTCGGCGCCGAGCTCCCGCAGCGCCCGCACCAGGATCGCGGTCGCCGAGACCCCGTCGCAGTCGTAGTCGCCGTGGACGGTGATCGCATCGCCGCTCGCGATCGCCCCCTCGATCGTCGCCGTGATCTCGCGCATGGAGTCGAACGCGAAGGGGTCGTGTCTCTCAGACGCCTCCAGGAAGGCCCGCGCCTCGTCCACCGTCCGGTAGCCGCGGCGCACCAGCGTCACGGCGATCGGCTCCGGGAGCTCGAGCGCCCGCATGAGCGTCCGCGCCTCGGCGTATGAGAAGGGCTCGAGCGAGAACGAACGTTTCGCGGCAGACGCCGTCACGTTGCCAGGCTAAGAACGGTCCAGGACGGAACTCTCCCCCGCCCTCCCAGCAACATTGACGGGTTAGGTGGGTCATAGCCCCCTTAACCCCGTCAATGCGGGATGAAGGGGGCTACTCGAGGCCGGCCAGGTGCTCGCGGCGCACGCCGATCGCGTAGACGACCGCGATGCCGATGAGCGTGCCGGGGACAGCGACCAGGAGCGTTCCGATGTCCGTGTCGCCGATCGACCGGCCGGTGGCGATCTGAGCGATCGCGCCGGAGATCATCCCCCCCGCGATCGCGCCGAGCAGAGCGCCGACGATCCCGGCCCAGAAGCGGTCCGGCAGGAAGATCGTGTCAGTGCGGGTACTCCAGGGCGCGACTCTTTCGCGGCAGATGCAGGTCAGGCCATGGACGGCCGCGAGGTTTTCCGTTCATCGGTGCCTCCCGTGCTTGCGGCGGCGCCGCTGCTGGCGCTTGCGGCGCTGCTCACGCTGCTGCTGCCGCTCCGCCTTCGCGCCGTCGCCCTCGGGCGCGGGGGCGGCCGGCTCGCCCTTCGGCGCAGGCTCGGCACCATCGCCCCCGTCGACCTCGGCGGGAGCGCGCTGCGGCGCCTCCTCGGCCGCGACGGCGTCCGTCACCGCCGGCTCGGTCGCCGCGCCCACCTGTGCCGGCACCCGGGGTGCGGGTTCGGGCTTGCGCTCCTCGTCGCCGAGCTTCGCCACGACGTTCTCCTCCGGGAAGGTGGGCAGGTAGCCCATCTCGTCGACCAGGCGCTGGCGGCGGGCACGGTAGGCAGGCTCACGCTCCTTCCAGTGCGTGAGCACCGGGGTCGCGATGAAGATCGACGAGTACCCCCCGGACAGGACGCCGATGCCCATCGCGAACGCGAAGTCCTGAAGCGTCGATCCGCCGAAGATGTAGAGCACCAGGATCAGGAACACCGTCGAGAGACCGGTGATCAACGACCGGGTGAGCACCTCGCTCATCGACTTGTTCGCGATCTGCGAGAACGCCGCGCGTGGCATCCGCGGCACGTTCTCGCGGATGCGGTCGAACACGATCACCGTGTCGTACATCGAGTAACCGAGGATGGTTAAGAACGCCGCGACGGTGCCGCTGGTCACCTCCCTGCCGGTGAGCGAGTAGACGCCGCCCGTGATCAGGATGTCGTGCGCGAGGGCGATGATGACCGGGATCGCGTACTTCGCCTCGAACCGGATCGCCATGTACGCGGCGATCACGAGCAGCGAGAAGATGATCGCGATGACGGCACTCCTCGCGACCTGGGCGCCGAAGGTCGGGCCCACGGACGTGCTGCTGAACGACTCGGAGCCCTTGGCCAGGCCGAAGTCCTTGTCAAGCGTGTTCTGGACCGTCGAGTTGACCTGCTTGATCGGAATCTTTCCCTGGATCTCGATCACGTTCTGACCGAGCTTCGGATTGCTGACGGTCTGGACCTCGGCGCTCGACGCGTTGTCGACGCCGGCGTTCTCGAGCGCGGTGCGCACGTCGTCGACGGAGACCGGCTTCGAGAGGGCCGCGGTGATCTTCGCGCCTGACGTGAAGTCGATCCCCAGGTTGAGCTGGTTCGTCGCCAGCGAGATGGCGCCGATGGTGAGGATCAGCCCCGACATCGTGAAGAACCACCGGCTGGCGCCGCTGAAGTCGAAGTGCCAGCGAACGCGCTGCGGTCCCGCTCCGAGGGCCCGCGGTGAGTGCAGCATCTTCGAGCGCCCAAGTGAGCCCAGAATCGCTTGCGTGAAGAGCACCGCCGTGAACAGGGAGACGAGGGTTCCCACACCCAGCGTGAATGCGAATCCCTTCACGCCCGCGGTAGCGAGCACGAACAGGATGAACGCCGTGAACAGCGTGATGACGTTCGCGTCGATGATCGTCGCGATGCCGCGCCGGTAGCCCTGAGCGATCGCGGACAGGGGTGATCGCCCGGCTCTCGCCTCCTCCTTTATTCGCTCGAAGATGACGATGTTGGCGTCGGCCGCCACCCCGATAGTCAGGACCAATCCCGCTATGCCCGGAAGCGTCAGGGTGATCGGGATGAGCTTGACCATCGCGAAGAAGATCACCCCGTAGACGCCCAGGCCGAGCACGGCGACCGCTCCGAGCAGCCGGTAGTAAAGGAGCAGGAACAGCACGATCACCGCCAAGCCGACGATGCCGGCCTTGATGCCCTGGTCGAGCGCCTGCTGGCCCAAAGTCGCGGAGACCGTGCTCTGGCTGACGAGCACCAGCTTTACGGGCAACGCGCCGGCCTGGAGGATCGTCGCCAGGTCCTGTGCGGAGCTGATCGTGAAGTTCCCCGAGATCTCGGCGCCGTTTGTGCCGTCGATCCCGCCCGGGTTCTCCTGGAAGTTGATGATCGGCGAGGAGAACACCTGGTTGTCCAGGATGATCGCGAAGTGTTGGGAGAAGTTCGCGGCCTGATTGGGATCCAGCGACGTTCCGATGGGGGCATTCGCCTGCCCGCGATCGGCGATCGTCTTCGTCACCTGTGCGAAATCCGACTGGCCGTTGCCCTGGAAGTCGAAGGTGACGATCGGCTGGTTGGTCGTGGGGTCGAAGCTCTGCTGGGGGTTCTTGATCTCGGTGCCGTTTAGCGCCGGCCGGTCCTGCAGTACGTACTGCCTGTCCTCCGCCAACTGGGCCTGTGATAGGGAGAGCGACGGGCTGGTGGGCGCCGAAACGACAACGGTCCCCTGCGGCACTGTCTCGATTACCGAACCGGGGGGCTTCTTTTCGTTGCGGAACTGCACGAAGAGGTCCTTCGTCTGCTCCGCGGGGCCAGCCAGGAGTTTGTGCGACTTCTTGTCGAACAGGTAGTAGGTCGGTCCGGTTGTCGTGCAGTTGTTCTCGACGCACTCGGGCTTTTGCTTCTGAGCGAACTGGACCGCGCTCCATAGATCCGGGAGGGTGTAGGCCTCGGGAGGGATTGGCGTCGTCGTAGCCGGGTTGGCCGGATCCTTGGGCAGCCCTGGCTTGTTCGGCGGGATGATGTTCGCCTCGAGGTCGTAGAAGTAGAGCTGCGCCGTCTTCCCGACGAGCTGGATCGCCTGCTGGGCGTTCTGAACGTTCGGCAGACCCACCTGGATGCCGGTTGCGCCAACTCGGGAGATCTCGGGCTCGGCGACGCCGAACTTGTCAATCCGCGTGCGGATGATGTTGATCGCGCGATCGATGTCGGACCCGGTCGGGTTCGGAACCTCGTTAGTCCCGCGCGCCTCGTAGACGAGCTGCGTCCCGCCCTTGAGGTCGAGCCCCAGCACGGTGGACTTGGTGGCAATCACCAGCGCGGAGAGCCCCAGCAGCGCCAGGACCACCGCGATGATGAACACGTTTCGGCGGCGGGTTCCCATCAGCCTTCGAACGTCAAGTGGTTGTCTTCTCTCCTCGCGATTGCGAGCGCCTGCGCGCCGCCCGGCCGGTCAAAACTACCGGGGCGTCAAGACCAGCAGCATCCCGCCGTCATCATCGTAGGCCGGGAACAGGTCCGCGACCGCCTCAGCGGGCAGGTCGCCCTCCGCGTTGACATGCACCCGCTTGTTGAGCGACCGGACCCCCCACTCCAGCGTCGTCTCGATCGGATCGGTTACCCCATCGTCGTTCACGTCGGCCGTTTCCCCGCCGTCGCCCTGGTCGACCCACTGAAGGCCGAGAACCTCCTGCACCGGCCTGCCGATCACCTGCTCGTCCTTCAGCCCGGTCAGCTCGAACCCGCCCTTGCCCACGTCGAGGACCCGGCCCTCCTGATCGCAGACGAAGAACGCCGCCTCAGTCGCGGGGTAGTAGTCGTCGAGCAGCTCGAAGATAAAGCCGAAACCGCACTTGGAGCACCCCTTGGGCCGCCCCGACAATCCCGCCGTACGCTCGGCGCTGAGCTCCCGATTCCCGCAGTTCGGACAGATGAAGAACGGCACGCGCGTAAGCGTAGCGAGGGCTCAATTCGTGCTGAGGGACAAGCAGGTGGCACGGAGCAGGTAGAGCATCTCCCTGCTACCTGCTACTTGCTAGAAGAGGCTCGCCGCCTGTTCCGGCACGGGCAGGCCGAGGTGTTCGAAACCTCGTGGCGTCATCACCCTGCCGCGCGGCGTCCGCTTGATCAAGCCCTGCTGGAGCAGATAAGGCTCGTAGACGTCCTCGATCGTGTCCTGCTCCTCGTCGACCGCGGCCGCCAGCGTCGAGAGGCCGACCGGCCCCCCGCTGAACTTGGTGGCGATCGCGTCGAGAATCGCCCGGTCGTGACGGTCGAGCCCCGCCGCGTCGACCTCGAGCAGGCCCAGTGCCTCGCGCGCGACATCGCCGGTGACGACACCGGCCCCCCGGACCTCCGCAAAGTCGCGCACCCGCTTGAGCAGGCGGTTGGCCACGCGTGGAGTGCCGCGCGAGCGCTCGGCGATCTCGCGCTC
This sequence comes from Actinomycetota bacterium, assembly GCA_005884305.1. Lineage (GTDB taxonomy): Bacteria > Actinomycetota > Thermoleophilia > Solirubrobacterales > 70-9 > AC-56. Next base: position 4,296 of record VAYL01000184.1, on the reverse strand, counting down.
GCCCTCGGTTTCGACTTCGACCCCGAGGATGCGAGCCGAGCGCTGGACGATTCGCGCCAGGTCCTCGGGCGCGTAGTGCTCCAGCCGGTGGCAGACACCGAACCGGTCGCGAAGGGGCGTGGTGAGCAGGCCGGTCCGGGTGGTCGCCCCGACGAGCGTGAACGCGGGCAGGTCGAGCGTGACCGTGCGTGCACCCGCGCCCTGGCCAAGCACCACGGGCAGGCGTCGCTCCTCCATCGCTGGGTAGAGCGTCTCCTCGATCGCGCGCGAGAGGCGGTGGATCTCGTCGATGAAGAACACCGAGCCGGGCTCGAGGGCGGTCAGGAACGCAGCGATGTCGGCCTTTCGCTCGAGCGCAGGGCCTGCGGTCTGCACGAGCGCCACGCCGAGCTCAGCGGCGACGATGTTCGCGAGCGAGGTCTTCCCCAGACCTGGGGGGCCGGCCAGCAGCACGTGGTCGAGCGGCTCCCCGCGGCGCTTCGCGGCTTCGATGAACACCTCGAGCTGGCCGGTGACCTGCTCTTGGTTGACGAAGTCCGCCAGGCGCTTCGGCCGAAGCGAGGTATCGAGCTCGTCCTCGCCACCGGCCAGCTGGCCGTCGGCAAGCCGCTCCGCCTCCGTGCCCTCCAGCGCGTTGGCCGCGGCGGCGATGCCGGGATCGCGCGCGACGGTCATGAGCGGGCACCGGTGGCTGCGCGCTTGAGCGCGGCGTTGATGAGCTCCTCGGCGCTTGAGCCCTCGGCGCCGTCGAGCAACGCCTCCGCCTCGGTCAGCGTGTACCCCAGGTGCATGAGGCCCTCGCGGGCGAGCGTTCGCGGCTCGGCCTCGCCCGTACCCCCTACCGCCTCGGGGATCCCCTCGGTGAGCTCGCCGGCGATCTTCTCTCGGAGCTCGACGATCAGGCGCTCGGCGGTTCGCTTGCCCACGCCCGGTGCAGACTGAAAGCGCTTGGCGTCGCCCGCGGCGATCGCCCGCAGAAGCTCGCGCGGCGGACCGCCGGAGAGGATCGCCACGGCGACCTTCGGGCCAATGCCGGAGACGGAGGTGAGATGCAGGAATAGGTCGCGCTCCTCCTCGCTCGCGAAGCCGTACAGCGAGAGCGAATCGTCGCGGGCGACCAGATGAGCGTGGAGCGTCGCCTGCTTGCCGCGGCTCGGCACGGCCTTCAGCGTCTCGGCGGAGACGGCCAGGCGGTAGCCGACCCCGCCCGCCTCGATGACCACGTGGTCCGGCCGGCGGACCAGCACCTCTCCGCGAACCGACGCGATCACGCCGAACCCGCCTTGCTGAGCTGGTCGGCGACCGCGCGAGCGGTTGCAGCATGCGCGGCGTGGCAGATCGCAACGGCGAGCGCGGAAGAATCGTCCCCACCATCCGCTGCACCTGCTTCTTCGCCGCCGCGCCGGTGCCGCAGACCGCCATCTTCACAGCCTGCGGCGTGTAGTCGAAGCACGCGATCCCGCGCTTGGCGGCGGCCAGCAGCGTGACGCCGCGAGCCTGCCCGACCCCGATCGCCGAGCGCACGTTCTTGCCGAAGTAGACGTCCTCGAGGGCGAGAGCGGCTGGCTCGTGCCAGCCGATGAGCTGTGCGAGCTCGTCATGGATCCGGGCCAGGCGCACCTCCATCGGCTCGCCCGGCGGAACCTCGATCACGCCACCGTCGACCGCGCTCATTCGCCCGCCGGCCACGCGCACGACGCCGAAGCCCGTGCTCGCCACGCCGGGATCCACACCCATGACGACGATCATGGGTAGTGATTCTGCGCCCGCGCCCGGACGCCTCCCGAAAAGCAGGGAGCATGGAGCAGATAGAGGCGCCCGGTTCGCCCGGCTCTACCTGCTACCTGCTCTACGCGGCGATCTCTTCCAATAATTCGGCGGGGATGTCGAAGTTGGCGTGGACCGCTTCGACGTCGTCCTGGTCGTCCAGGGAGTCCATCAGCCGCATGACCGCCGCCGCGTCGGTGCCGGTCACCTCGACGACGGTCTTCGGCTCCATCGTCAGCTCGGCGGACTCGATCTCCACGCTTGCCTCCTCGAGCGCCTCGCGGACGGCCGCCAGGTCCTCCGCGGCGCAGACCACCTTGAGCGAATCGCCCTCCTTGATCACGTCCTCGGCGCCCGCGTCGATGGCTGGGATCAGGTCGTCCTCGGAGTAGCGATCGGCATCGACCATGACCACGCCTCGCTTTTCGAACACCCAGGCCACCGAGCCCGGCTCTCCGAGACTGCCGCCGTTCTTGTCGAACGCGTGGCGCATGTCGGCGCTCGTTCTGTTGCGGTTGTCCGTGAGCGCCTCGACGAGAACAGCCACGCCCGCGGGCCCGTAGCCCTCGTAGATGACGCGGTCGATGGTGTCAGCGTCTCCGCCGCCGCCAGCGCCGCGATCGAGCGCGCGCTGGATCGAGTCCTTGGGCATCGAGAAGTCGCGCGCCTTCTGGATCGCCGCGGCGAGCGTGAAGTTGGCCTCGGGGTCTCCCCCACCCTCCTTGGCTGCGACCGTGATCGCTCGGGCGAGCTTGGTGAAGAGCTGGCCGCGCCGCGCGTCGGTCGCAGCCTTCTTGTGCTTGATCGAGGCCCATTTGGAGTGACCGGACATGTCACTGAGCGTATCCCGCGCCGCATGTCTGGAACGGAATTTGGCGCGGGTGAGGCCGAACGGGCGGCCGGGCCTCTCTGCCCGGCCGCCACGGCCTCGGCATCCCAATCGGTAAGCCCGACACCGAGCCCCTGGCTACGGAAGCTTTGAGTCGGTGCCGTTGCCCCCTAGAACAGTCGCGGACTTCAGAAGTTGCGCCGCAGCTCGCGGTCAGATCGCTGACCGCGAGTTACGCGACGAACTGGCCGTCCTGCTGGAACGGCTCGCCATCGACCTCGATGCGGCCGCCCTGCCGCAAGTCGCAGACCAAGTCGGTGTGGACCGCGCTCTCGTTCCTGCCGCCGCACTCCGGGTAGCTCGCGCCGACGGCCATGTGGACGGTGCCGCCGATCTTCTCGTCGAGCAGCACGTCCCGGGTGCCGCGGTCGATGCCGAAGTTGGTGCCGATCCCGAGCTCGCCGAGCCGGCGCGAGCCCTCATCCGTGTCGAGCAGGCTCACCAGGTAGTCCTCGCCACGCTCGGCGCTTGCGTCGACCACCTTCCCCGAGTCGAACCGCAGGCGGGCACCCACCACCTCGCGTCCGCCCACCATCGCAGGAAGGTGGAACGAGACCTCACCCTCGACGGAGTCCTCGACCGGGGCGGTGAAGAACTCGCCGTCCGGCATGTTGTGCTCACCGTCGGCGGCGATGAACTTGCGCCCGGCGATGCCGAGCCTGATGTCTGTTCCCGGCGCGGTGACATGGACCTCCTCGTGCCCCTCGATCCGGCTAGCGAGGCGCTTCCACTCCTCGGATGCATTTCGCCAGGCGTCCACCGGATCGTCCGCGTCGACGAAGCATGCTCCGTAATAGAAGTCCTCGAACTCCGCCAGGCTCATCTCCGCATCGGAGGCATAGGCCGCCGTCGGGAAGAGCGTGTAGACCCAGCGGAAGTCGCCCTCCGCGCTTCGGCGAAGAGTCGTCTCCATCAGCTCGCGGGTGGCCGCGCGCCGGCGCGCTTGCCGCTCGGGCGGAATCTGGGAGAGCTCGCGGGTGTTCGTCTCGGCGCCGATGACGATGTTCGCGTCGCACTCCTCCGACTCCCAGCGCGCCGTCGGGGAGATCCAGTCGAGCTGCGCGTCCGACGCGTTGCGGAAATAGGCAGAGGATTGCCCGTTGAACGACATCGCGATGATGGGGTTGGCGCCCGCGCGCAGGGCCTCCTCGTAGACCGCCGCGACGAGAGGCTCGCCCGCGGTTGAGCCACGGATCGCGCAGCTGTCCCCCTCCTTCAGCTCGACCGAGTAGCGGACCAGGATCCGGGCGAGGTTCTCGACCCTTGGATCACGCATCGGTCTGGCGCTCCGCACGGGTCATTTGATCCTTACGCTCCTCCCGGGCCGCCGTGGCGAGCGCCATCAGGAGCGCGTGGACCCGCGAGTCGTCGGTGAGCTCTGGATGGAACGCGCACAGCACGATCCGGCCCTGGCGCACCGCCACCGGGTGCTCGTCGACGCTTGCCATGACCTCGACGTCGGCGCCGTGGCTTGTGATCCGCGGGGCTCGGATGAAGACAGCTCGCAGGGGATCAGGCCCCAGACGGTCGATCTGGAGCTCGACCTCGAAGCTCGCAATCTGCCGGCCGAACGCGTTTCGCTCGGCGGTCGCGTCGACGAGGCCGAGGTGCTCGCGGTCGCAGATGATCATCCCGGCGCA
>VAYL01000183.1:17418-18035 GCA_005884305.1 Actinomycetota bacterium | reverse complement strand
CGTGCGCGGACACGGGATGCGCGACCGCTCGATCAAGGAGCAGGCCGATGTCAGGCGACATTTCGAGAGCTACGTCAGGGAGACCGCAGGAACCACCGGAACCGCCGGGAGCGCTCCGATCGACGAGCTCCACAGGCTGAACGACCTGAAGGAGAAGGGCGCGATCACCGACGACGAGTTCCAGCGCCTGAAGGGCAACCTCATCGGCTAGGCGCCGACGCTACCCGGGCTGTGGACTCGGACGTGTCCGCGACCACCATCGGCGACGCTTCGGCTCGGTCACGGCTTCCTGCTGGCGCACCGCGAGGTCGAAGTAGAGAAGGGTCCGGCCGATCGCGACGTACGGGATCAGCAGCGCGAATACCACCGTTCCGGCGACGTTGGCCCAGGTGAGCGATAGAGGGGTGAAGATCAGCGCGAAGCCCAGCACCGGACCGGTGACGATGCTGATCAACCATAGAAATCCTGCGATTCGGACCGTCCGCCACCAGTGCCCGCGGACGATCCGCGTGCTGCCTCGGAATGCCGCTCGCACCGGCTTGTCCTGAAACAGGATCTCCTGCTGGACGAATTTCCAGTCGATGTATTTCCAGATCGCGATCGGGATCCCGATGATG
>VAYL01000183.1:9675-17367 GCA_005884305.1 Actinomycetota bacterium | reverse complement strand
CCGAAAGGAGCCGACGAACCCGGTCGGCTGACCGCGCTCGAGATCTCGCACGAAGACGATCACGATCGCGGCGACCAACGCGTACCCGACCGGGTGGCCGATGGATTGGACGATGTCGTGCCCGACGTCGCTGTCGCTCGTCGCTTGTCCAACGAGTAACTGAACCGCATAGACCGCGGCGACGATCGGGATCGAGGTCAGTCCCATCACGACCAGCGGCCGCCAGTGGCGACCGTAGAGCTGGCGCGCGGCTCGAATCAGCTGACCGAAGGCGCGGGTTTGGCGTAGGGGCGTGAGCTCGACGGGACGCCAACGCGTCAGCCTGAGGAGGACGATCACCAGGATGAGGACTCCGACGACAACGGCGATCGCGGCCGGGCGCGACTCCGCGTCGAGGTTCACCAGACTGGACGCGGCCTTCACGGTGGCACAGAAGGCGCCAGTTACCTGCGGTCCGAGAACGAAGCCGCTCGGGAGCTCCGGGCTTCGGGTACGAACGCCGGACATCCAGGTGAACGGCTCATCCCATTGCAGCTTGTCCATCGGGCCCTGGGGACCGTTGGCGTAGCCCTTCGCCTTCTGGCCCCAGTGGCCGTTGAACGTCAGCCACTTGAACGGGCCGTCGGGACGCGGGTTGGTTGGCACGAGGACAGGCTTGGGCTCCACCCGCCGAAGCGGCTCGGTGGTGTTGTCGCACCCGAGGCCGGACCCGCCTTTCCCGTTCTCGACATAGACCGCCGGGCCGTAGAAGGTGGCGTGGGAGCCGGCGGCTGGATAGCTCCTTCTCGACCTTAGGGTCGTCCCAACTCCCCTTCTCGCCGCCCTCATGCTGGAACAGCGCGATTTCGGACGGGCCTTCGGCGAGCGCCTCGCGCGGCGTATTCGCGTCGAAGGCGATCTGCATGCCCTCCCAGTCGCCCTCGTGGAGGTCGTTGAACTGATTGAAGTAGTAGAAGAACCAGTACTGCACCGCCAACCCGGACTCCCCGTCCTCGGTCGCGATGCGGGCGTAGGTGATCGCAGGGGCGTTGCCCTGCTCCTTGAGCGCCGCGAAGTCCTTCGCGTAGTTGCAGCCCGGATGGAGGGGATCGCCGGGGAGGTTCAGGTGGTAGCCACCTCCCAGGCCGGCGATCTCGGCGGCTGTCGGCGCCGTCGTCACCGCCGCATCCTTGCCCGGCGGGACGAGCTGCACCCTTGGGTTGCCGAGCACCGTGTCCACCGTGGTGGGCTCGTACTGCTCCTCGGATGAGTCGCACGGTGGGTCCTCCGTCTGTTCCCGCAGCATGACGATCGGCGAGTACGCGTCGACTAGCTTCTGAGCCGGAGATTCGGCCGCCTGAGCGCCGGCCGCCATGAGCCACGACACCGCCGACGCGACCAGCATCGCTGCCAACCAGCGACGCACGAGGCTCAACCGGTCGCCTCCGCCTCCCGCTTGAGCCCCTCGGCCGCCCCCTTCGTAAGGAGCTCCTTGACCTTGCCCTCGACCGGGCCCCGCAGGAGCATGCTGAGGATGCGCCCCGGATCCGAGCGAAGCGCGTAGGTGGCGCGGGTGCGGCCCTCGCCGGCGTCCTCGAACGCCCAGGAGCCGGTCAGCCACTTCACCTCGCCCTCCTCCTGCTCCCAGGCGATCCCGCCGGGCGGCTGGTAGGAGAAGCGAAGCCTCGAGGACACCTTCTTGATGCTCGCGTCCGAGATCGTGTTGACGACCAGGGGACGTCCCTCCCGGTCGCGCTTGACCACCTCAACGCTCTCGAGGGTGCCCTGCCACTTGGGCGCTCCCTCGATGTCCGCGGCGATCTCGTAGCACCGGTCTAGCGGCGCCGCGATCTCGACCCTAAAGCTCGCCTCCAGCGTGCCCATTCGAGCCAACACTACCGCGGCGACCGGCTCATTCCCAGGCGCCCGGTGCCGGTATTTTGGCTCCATGCCTGAGCACGAGATCAAGGCGCTGCGGCGCATCTACACGGCGATCAACCGCGGCGACGTCGACGAGCTGGCGGCGGACGTCGCGCACGACATCGAGTGGAACCTCCCGGAGCGCGTGCCGTGGGGCGGCACGCGCCACGGCCCGGACGGCATCCGGGCCTTCGCGGATCTGTTCCGCGACCACATCGACGGCAACTGGGCCGACCCCGACGACTTCCTCGTGTCCGAGGACCGGATCGTCGTGCTGGGCAGGCTGCGCGGGCGCGCGAAGGCGACCGGGCGCGAGTTCGAGGTCGAGTTCGCCCACGTCTGGACCCTCACCGAGGGCGTCGCGTCGCGCCTCCGCGGCTTCTACGACGCCGAGCCGATCGTCGCCGCACTCGAGGACCGCCCTGCGGCCTCCGCCGATCCGGCGGTCTAGCCGCCCGCCGCGCGATTCCGGACGAGATAGGTGCCGTAGGGCCCGCGCACCTTCGCCACGAACCCGTGATGCTCGAGGCGCGCGATCGCCTGGGGGAGGTACGCGACGACCGCCCCGGCGTTCAGGCGCCGGACGTACGGAGTCGCATCGCGCAGCGAGCCGTGCAGGATCCCGAAATTGGCGCGAAGCTCCTCCTCCGTGAAGTGCTCCAGCCAGCCGTCGATCGCCACAGGCGTGTCCGGGGCCCGCCAGAGCATGTATGAGCTGGGACCTGCGTAGGCGACGATGCGGCCCTTCGACGGCGGGTGCTTGATCGCGTACTGGACCGCGGGGTTGCCGACCCGATGGGCGTCCGGCACGCCGAGGAACCCGTAGACGACGAACGCAGCCGCCGCTCCAGCCGCCGCCGCGCCGAGGACGACACGGCTCGTCGCCGCCGCGCGATCGGGCGCCGAGCACGAGATCTGAAAGGCGAGAGCCGGCGCGACGAAGATCAGGTTTCGCATCGAGCTCGCCGCGAAGACGAGAAAGCCGAGCGCCACAAGCGCGGGCATGACCCGCCGCGGCCGGGGCTCTCTCCACCATGTCCACGCGCCGATCGCCGCGGCGGCCACCAGGTATGCGATCGCGGGCAGGGAGTTGGTGACCGGCTCCCATTCCGTCGACGCCAGCTTCAGCCCGGAGTTGCGGAAGCTCGCGACGTAGGTCCAGATGTCGGGGCCGAGCGGCGTCGCGAACGTCGCGGCCACGGCGCCGAGGATCCCGGCCGCGCCCAGCAGCGCGATCGCGTCCCAGTCTGGACCGGGAAGTCTCCGCCACCAGTCGATCGCGAGTCCCACGGTCACGGCTGCCACAAGCAGGAGCCCCGCGATGAATCCGCCGTGCAGGTTCGCCCACAGCGCGAACAGGGCCGGGAGGCCGACGAGCGCCAGAATCGCCCGCGATCTGGTGACCGGCCCGGCCCATCGGCCCCATCCGGATAGGAGCACGAGCACCAACGCGGCGAAGAGGAGCAGCGTGAACCCGGCAGCACGGGGATGGATGATCGCCAGGATGCCCGGCACGTAAAGGGCGGCGACGGCGATCATCGCGATCGTCCCCTTTCGCCGAATCGCTGCGAGGAGGAGCGTCAGGGGGAGCCCCAGCAGCAGCGCGTAGAGAACGGTGATCCCCGTGGTCCCAACGCCCCGCTCGGCCTCGTAGAAGCCGAGCTCCGACAGCCACTGCTGGTTCAGCCACTGCTGCCCGTGCTGGACCGTCGGGAAGGGGTCGTAGCCGACCGGCCCGTGGTGCGCTATGTAGCGCCCGCTGAACAGCAGCAGATAGAGGTCGCCGTTCAGGTCCCGGTTCAGGCACAGGGCTACGGACACGACCAAAAGACCGAGCGCCCCGATCAGGAGCTTGGTCCGCGGCGGCGTTGCGGTGCGTGTGATGGCGTCGGCGGACACGCGCGGTGGCGCATGATCGTGCATCGACCGGCCCCCACCCGATGCGCCAGGGTTTATCGTGCTGTGCGGCACGGTCGCCGGTGCCCGAGGCGCCGCCGCGCGGCGCAGGAGAGGAGGAGACATGTACGCACCGACCCTGTTTCGGGATCGTCCCCGACCGGTCCAGGTCATCCTCGGAGGCGTTGTTCCGCTGATGATCGGCGCAGTCGCGGGGATCATGGTGGGGATTGCGCCAGGCGCTTACTGGGCCGTCGCGGCCATCGCAGCCGTGGGCGGCGTCCTGGCCGGCTTCGAGCATCGCGACGGCTGGGGAGGAGCCGACCGGGGGCTGGTCGGCGGGGCCCTCTACGGAATCGGCCTCCTGGTCGCGCACGCGATCGCGGGCACCGACGCGACGGTCTCGCTCGGGAGCTTCCCGCCGCTGCTCGCGGTGGTCACGGCGATCATCGGCATGCTGCTCGGCGCGCTCGGCGGTCGCATCGCCCGCGGGATGCGCGAGCGGACCGGGGTTTCGACCCGGGAGGCCCCAACCCGGTAGACGACGCGCCTCAGCCGGAGCCCTGGGCGAGGGCTCCGATGATCTCCCGCAGCCAGGCCCGTTCCGCGTCGGATTCCGCCCCGGCGAGCCGGCGACGAGCGGCCGCCTGGACGGTACGTGACGAGCCGACGGAGGCCGTGCGCCCGCAGAGGGCATAACGGCCGTCCTCCAGCCGGACGAGCGCCCCAGCTTCGTCGATTCGCGTGAGCAGTTGCTCCGCGACGCCGACGCCGCTTACGTGACGCGGATGACCTGGATTGCCGTCCGCCGGGTCCCACGGCCGCGACGTCGAGATCCTCGCGATGCTGCGAAGCCGTCCCAAGGCGGAGGGCCTCGGCGGTTCGGCGCCCGAGGCAACCGTCACGCCGAGCCAGTTGGCGAGCGGCTCGAACGTGGCCCCCTGCAGGAGGGTCGACAGCAGCACCGCGAAGAACACGATGTTGAAGAAGTCCAGGCTCTCCGAGACGGCGGCGATCACCGGAAACGTCGCCAGGACGACCGGGACGGCGCCCCGCAGGCCCGCCCAGGCGAGCACGATGCGCTCGCGCACGTCGAAATCCGATGCGGCAGTCGCCGCAAAGGCCGCGACGGGACGCGCGAGAAACATCAGCACCAGCGCGAGAACGGTTCCCTCGAAGGCGACACCCCACAGCTGCGAGGGAAATACGAGCAGACCCAGCACCAGGAACATCGTCACCTGGGCCAGACCCGCCAGCCCCTGGTGGAAGATCGACACGGCCCGCTCGGCTGGCAAGGGCGCGCTGCCAAGGGCCAGGCCCGCCAGATAGACGCTGAGGAAGCCGGAGCCATCGAGCGCCGCGGCGCCGCCGTAGGCCAGCGCGGCAACGCTGAGCGTCGCGATCGGGTAGGCAGCCTCGCTGCGCAGCCGGGCCCGTCGCAACGCCTGCACGGCGAGCCATCCGACGGCGAGCCCGACCGCCAGGCCGATGCCGAGCTCCCTCAGCAGGAGCACCAGCATCTGCGGCGCGGCGAAGTCCGGCTTCTGGATCCAGTCGATGAGGCCAATCACGAGGAGCACCGAGAGCGGATCGTTGAACCCGGATTCCCCCTCGAGCGTGAGGCCGACCCGCCGGTCCAGGTTGGAGTTCCTGAGGAGGGCGAAGACAGCTGCACCGTCGGTGGCGGACACGATCGAACCGATCAGGAGTCCCTCCAGGAGCGAGAGATCGAACAGCCAGGTCGCCACCGCCCCGGCGATCACGGCCGTGAGAAGCGTCCCGACGAACGCAAGCGAGAGCGCGGACGTGGCCACGGGGCGAAGCTCCCGGAAGCTCGTCGTGAGCCCGCCCTCGAACAGGATCAGCACCAGCGCGACGATGCCGATCGTGCGCGCCAGCTCGTAGTCTGTGAAGTTGATCCAGCCCGCGCCGTCGGAGCCGATCGCCATCCCGAGGCCCAGGAACAGCACCAAGCCGGGCAGGCGCAGACGATCGGCGGCCATCGAGGCGACGAGTCCCGCGACCATCAGGGCGCCGGCGACGAGGATCAGCTCGGCGTCGCTCATCCGAGGACCATTTCATCCAGCCGCGCGATTGGGCGCGGGTCAGCCCGAGTGCTCGGCGTGCTCGAGCGCCTCGTGCACCTGCCGGCTCGCGTGTGTGCTGGCCAGGTCGACGCCGGGCGGCAGCTCCACGTGGAGGTCCGTCGAGACGTCGATCGAGGCGGTCGCCCGGCGCGGCCGCGCCTCGAGGACGTGACCGCCGTGAGAGCGGTCCGCGCTGATGAAGTGCAGGTGATACCCGCTCACCTCGAAGCCCTCGCTGTAGTCCGGGAACCGGAAGCCGACCACCGTGCCCTCGACGTCGCGCAGGTCGAAGACCGTTTGCGTCTCAACGACCTCCGCCAGCGGCCGGTAGGGCGGCTCCTGTCGCGGGACGGAGCGCGCGTGCACGAGCTCGAACTCGCCGTCGATTCGCACCGCGCACGCGACGGTCCCGCCGGGAAGCCGCACGTCCATCAATCCGATGAGGTCATCGTGTGAAAGCGGCTCGCCGACGTCGACCTCGACCGTCGGCTGGAACCACGTCAGCACGGCGAACGGGGTGCGCATTGCCGGGTCGATCTCGCTCACATCGCCGTTCGCGTCCGCACGGAAGAAGCGCCCGTCGAGGGCGATCATCTCGCCGTCGAGGCCATTGAGCGTCCCGAGCCCGAGGTCGCCGTGCTCTGCAAGCTCGCCGAAGGTGACGTCCCCCTCGTACGCACCGTCGAGGAGCGCCCCGATCGTCGACGCCTGAAACAGCACGTGCGGCTCGCGCTCGGCGTGGAGCTCGTCCTCGCGCAGGGACTCAACGTGGAGTGCCTTGACCAGGCGCTCGTCGAGCATCGGGGGAGTCTCGCACGGCCGCATGGCGGCGCTCTATAGGCTCGGGGCCGTGGACTTTGGCGTGATGATGTTTCCGACCGATGACGCGGTCGCCCCGGACGAGCTTGCTCGCCTGGCCGAGGCCCGCGGCTTCGAGTCGCTCTTTTTTCCAGAGCACACGCACATCCCGGCGTCGCGGGAGACCGATTACCCGGGCGGAGGCGAGCTCCCCGCGATGTACTCGCACACCCATGACCCCTTCGTAGCGCTCACCGCCGCCGCTGCCGCCACCGAGCGCCTGCTCATCGGCACCGGTATCTGCCTCGTCATCGAGCGCGACCCCATAACCACGGCCAAGGAGGTGGCGTCGCTCGACCAGCTATCCGGCGGACGGTTCCTGTTCGGCGTCGGCGCGGGCTGGAACCGCGAGGAGATGGAGAACCACGGGACCGATCCAGGCCGGCGCTTCGGCGTGATGCGCGAGCGGATCGAGGCGATGAAGGCGATCTGGACGGAGGACGAGGCCTCCTACCACGGCCGCTACGTCGACTTCGACCGCATCTGGTCGTGGCCGAAGCCGGCGCAGCGCCCGCACCCGCCAATCATCGTCGGCGGCAATGGCAAGCGCGTCCTGGAGCGTGTCGTCGCCTACGGCGACGAGTGGATGCCGAACCGGATCGAGTCGGTCGACGAGCTTCGGGCGCGGATCGACGAGCTCGAGCGCATGGCGGCAGATGCCGGCCGCGAGAAGCCAAAGGTCGGGCTTTACGCGGCTCCCGCGGACGCGAGTGAGATGGAGAGCTACGCGGCGATCGGCGTCGCTCGCTACGTCCTTTTCGTCCCGCCGGTCCCCGGTCCCGAGGCCGAGGAGCGGCTCGACCACCTGGCAAGTGCGGTGGAGGAGTATCGGGCCGCCGGCTCCTGACCGTGGAGGCCGAGGAGGCGCGTGACCTGTTTGCGTCGGTGCCCGTCGCCCGGCTCGCCACCTGCGGAGCCGATGGCCAGCCGCATCTAGTGCCGATCACCTTCG
>VAYL01000183.1:6125-9662 GCA_005884305.1 Actinomycetota bacterium | reverse complement strand
CACAAGCCCAAGCGAACCACCAAGCTGCGCCGGCTCGCGAACATCGCGGCCAATCCGCGAGTCAGCGTGCTCGCCGACCATTACGAAGACGACTGGTCACGCCTTTGGTGGGTGCGGGCGGACGGCACCGCGACCGTCGCCGAGCCCGGGACCCCGGAGCATGCGAACGCCGCAGCGCGGCTAGCCGAGCGCTACGAGCAGTACCGCGAGCGCCCACCGGATGGCCCGGCGATCGCGATCACCGTTTCGCGGTGGAGCGGCTGGCGCGGAGGAGCCTGAGCTCCGAAGGGGCCTAGGCCCGGGCCTCGGGCGACTCCTTGGCCTTCTTCGTGCTCCGCCGTGCGCGCCTCTTTGGCCGCAGCTCCTCCAGCGACTCCTTGAGCCAGTCGATCATCTTCCACAGGTCCGGCATCTGGTCGCGGTCGGCGACGAGGCCGAAGTCGAGGTGCCCGCAGTAGCTCATCACGGTGATGTTCAGGCCCATGCCGTCGGTTATCACCGAGACCGGGTAGTTCGCGTCGAGCCGGGCGCCGGCGCAGTAGAGCGGGAGCTGGGGCCCGGGCACGTTTGAGATCACGAGGTTCCACGTCGGGCGCCCCGGCGAGCTGGTGGAGAGGGCGAAGGTCGCTCGCGCGGCGCGGGCAAACACCGCCGGCGGGATGAAGTGATTGGCGTCCTGGAGGAGCTCGGCGGGAAGCGCCCGGTGGCGCTCCTTCATCACCGAGAGCGCCTCGTGGGTCTTGCGCAGGCGGACGATCGGATCCGGCAGGTTGGTGTAGATCGGCGCGCTCATCAGCATGATGCGGTTGCCGTAGGTGCCCGTCTGCTCGCTCGTCCTCACCGAGACCGGGATCTGCGCGACCAGGGGATCGGTTGGCAGCTCGCCGTGCTCGATCAGCCACCGGCGCACCGCGCCCGTCGCGATCGTGACCACCACGTCGTTGACCGTGAAGCCGTGCTCGTCCTTGACCGCCTTGACCTCGTCCAGCGAGAGCTGACCGAATGCGAAGCGCCGGTGCGCGGAGATGCGGCGGTTGAACGAGGTCTTCGGCGCCCGGAGCTCCTGCCGGCCCGGCCGCGATCCGTCCCCGCCGACGGCGCGCTGCACCCGGCCCGCCACCCGGGAGACCGTGTCCGCGCCGGGAAGCGTGCCGAACGGGGTGTCAGTCAGGTTGGGAAGCGTCCGGGGCATCGAGCGCAGCATGCGCACCGGATACCGGGGGATGCCCGCCAGCCCGCGCGCCAGCATCTCGAAGTCGCTTGGCTCGCGCTCCGTCCGTAGAGGCTTTCGGTCATCGAGGTCGCGGCCCTCGGGCTCGAGGTCGAACAGCACGGCCATGATCTCCGCTCCCGATAGCCCGTCGATCAGCGCGTGGTGCACCTTTGTGAGCATCCCGACGCCGCCGCCCTCTAGGCCATGGATCAGGTAGAGCTCCCACAGGGGCCGCGAGCGGTCGAGTGGCCTGGCGATGATGCGGGCGACCTGCTCGGCGAGCTTCGCGTCGGTGCCGGGGGCCGGCAGCGCGAGCTCGCGGACGTGGAAGTCCATGTCGAAGTCCGGGTCCTCGATCCAGTACGGATAGTCGAGTCCGAGAGGGACCTCGGTCAGCCGCCAGTGGAGCGGTGGCAGGAGCGGCAGCCGCTCCGCCATCAGCTTGCAGATGTCGTCGATGTCGAGCTTCCCGCCCGCACGCTCGGAGTCGTCCAGGATTGCCAGCGCGCCCACGTGGCCGCTCTGGCGCGGGGTCTCAAGCGCGAGGAACTGGGCGTCGAGGCTCGTCAGCTGGCGCATCTCTGCACCTCAGTCTCACACTACTGCGGCGGCTTCGCCGCCGAACAGCACCTGCCTCTGCGGCGACAAAGTCGCCGCCTGGAATACCTGCGAGCCCCCGCAGTCAAGCGGGCGTCCGGATCAGCGTCTCCGGGCCGATCTCCTCGATCGATCGGCAGCCCGCGAGCCCCATCGTGAGATCGAAGTCCGCGACGTAGTTGCGGATCACCTCGCGGACCCCGGCCTCGCCCCCGACGGCGAGCCCCCACAGGTACGGGCGGCCGATGCACACCGCGCTGGCGCCCAGCGCCAACGCCTTGAACATGTCGGCGCCGCCGCGGACCCCGCTGTCCAGCAGGACTGGGACGCGGCCCTCGACGGCCCCGACCACGCCCGGTAGCGCCTCGATCGTCGCGATCGCGCCGTCCACCTGGCGGCCGCCGTGGTTGGACACCAGGATCCCGTCCATGCCCGCGTCGATCGCGCGGCGCGCGTCGTCCGGATGCAGGATGCCCTTGAGCACGATCGGCAGCTTGGTCCGCTCGCGCAGGAACGGCAGGTCGTCCCATGTGAGCGACGGCCGCGAGTAGATCTCGACGAAGCGCTCGACCGCCCGCCGCGCCTTCCCCGACCGAAGCGCGGGCCAGAACCGATCCGGGTAGTGACGTATGACCTGGATGAGCGTCCCCAGTGCTGCGAGGTTCGGGCGCGGGGTGGGGGTGGATCGTTCGTCCGAGGCATCCGCGATCAGGCGCTGGAACACCGGGTCGCTGGTGTATTGGGCGATGCCCTTGCCGCGAAGGAAAGGCAGGTAGGCCATCGCCAGGTCGCGCGAGCGCCAGCCGAGCAGCGTCGTGTCGAGCGTGACCACGATCGCCTCACACCCGCACGCTTCGGCTCGGCCGGCGAGGCTCTCCACGAGCTCGTTGGAGCTGCTCCAGTAGAGCTGGAACCAGCGCGTCGCGTCGCCCATTGCCTCGGCGCAGGCCTCCATCGGGACCGATGCCTGGTTCGAGAAGATCATCGGCACGCCCTCCGCCGCCGCGGCCCGAGCGACCGCGGCGTCGGCGTCGCGGTGCGCCATCTCCAGGACGCCCACCGGTGAGAGCAGCAGAGGTGCCGGGATCCGCCGTCCGAAGATCTCGGTGCTCAGGTCGCGGCGCGAGACGTCTCGCAGCATCCGCGGCACGATGCGCCATCGGCCAAAGGACTCCTCGTTGGCGCGCTTGGTGGTCTCATTGCCGGCGCCCGCCGCGACGTATGCGAACGCCTGCGGGGACATGGCACGCTCGGCCGCCCGCTCGAGCGCGTCCATCTCGACCGGGACGCTTGGCCGGCCTCCACTGACGCCGCGCAGGTAGATCGACGCCAAGCGCTCGGGACCCGCCACGTCTCTACGCGGCGGCGCGCTTGGCTTCGTGCCTGCGGTGGCGGGCGCGCGGGCTGATGAGCCCGCCCCAGTCCGCGTCGTCGAGGCGGGCCGGTTCGGTCGAGGAGATGAATTCGTCTAGGGCCTTGGCGAGCCCGGCCGGATCCTCGAGATGCGGGAAATGGGCGGCAGGGGGGAGGGTGACGAAGTGGCTGCCGGGGATCGCGTGGTGGGCCTCCTCACCGTGCGCGAGCGGGATGGTGTGGTCGCGCTCGCCCCACACGATGAGCGTCGGATAGTCCCGAAGCAGATACAGGCGGTCGCGCGCGCTCACGCGCTGGCCGTGGACGTCGATGACCGAGCGGAGGGTCTGGATGAAGGCCTTGCGGGCGCCCGC
>VAYL01000183.1:5444-5990 GCA_005884305.1 Actinomycetota bacterium | reverse complement strand
AGCGGGCTCACCTCACGACCGAGCCCTCCGCTCGACACGAGCACCAACCGATCCGTGCGCTGGGGGAATTGGTAGAAGAACTGCATCGCGACCCCGCCGCCCAGGGAGTGGCCGACGATCGTGGCGTGGTCCACGCCAATTACGGCGAGCAGGTCGCGGATGCTTGCCGCGTGGGCGCCCAGCGAGTAGTCACCGCGGGGAGTCGCCGAGTCGCCATGACCGATCAGGTCGGGCGCGATCAGCGTGTAGCGGTCGGCCAACCGGAGCGCCACGTCCTCCCAGTGACGCGAGGAGTTGACCATGCCGTGGATGAGCACAACGGGCGGGCCGCTGCCCGCGATCCGGTAGATGACCCGGTGGCCGTGGAGCTCGACCTGCCAGGCGTCGAAGGCGCTGGCCATGCGGGCAAGTTATCGCCGCTGAGCCGTTTCGCGCTTTGGTCCGATCGCGGTACCTTTGCCCGGTGGAGCGAGACGTGGCGCTGGCGGGCGTGTTCGAGCCGGTGCGGCCCGCGACGGCGTTCGAGGAAACGGTCGAGCGGCTCGG
>VAYL01000183.1:2506-5418 GCA_005884305.1 Actinomycetota bacterium | reverse complement strand
GGGGAGCAGGCTGCCGGCGGAACGCAGCCTTGCCGACCAACTCGGCATCTCGCGCTCGACGCTTCGCCAGGCACTGACGACGCTCGTGCAGAGCGGACACCTGATCTCGTCGCGCGGGCGCAGCGGAGGGACGTTCGTCGCCGAGCGTCCACCGCTCGCGGAGGAGGACGGAAAGCCGCTCGGGGACGAGGCATGGGCGGTCCTCGACTACCGCGTCGCCGTTGAGACTGGCGCGACCATCCTCGCCGTCGAGCGGGCGGGCCGGGAGGACACCGGCAAGCTCGCCGAGTTGGTGCGCTCGATGGCCGATGCGGCTCAGTTCGAGGACTATCGCCGCGCCGACATCCGCTTTCACATCAGCATCGCGGAGGCGGCCCGATCTCCTCGCCTGGTCCGGGCGATGACCGAGGTCCAGGGCGACATGAGCGACCTGATTGCGCTGATCCCACACCCGGAGCAGGTGCTCACGCACTCGAACGCCCAGCACGAGCGACTCGTGACGCTCCTGCGCCGCGGCGAGGCCGGCGCGGCGGTGAAACTCATGCGCGAGCACATCCGCGGCACCGAGCACATCCTGGCCGGGCTCATCTAGCCCTTCAACCACGCGTTTGCGACATTGGGGACGCCATGGCGTACCCGAGATCGCAAACGCCTATCGCGGGGCGGGGGCGCGGAGGATCGCGGCGCCGCCGCCTTGCTGGACTCGCGCGACCCAATCGGCCGGGAGGCTCGTAGAACGGCCCGGGCCGAGGCGCCGCAGCCGCCCGCTCCACAGGCGGTGGCCGTCTTGGACGAGTTCGATCCGGCGTGGTGGAAGTCTCTCCGCGGCGCGAAGCAGGAACCGGCCTCGAGGCGGCGGTGCTCGGTCGGCGCCGACGACGTTCGGCGCGATCCATCCCAGCGGGGGCTCGCACCGAATCGGCACTCCCGGCTGCGGCCACGGCTCGCCGCCGAGGTGCCGGGCCACGGCTATCGCCACATGGTCACCCGAGAGCGAGGCGACGTCCGCAGTCTCCGCGCCGTGGTTGATGTTGCCGGCCGCGAAGACCCCCGGCCGCGTTGTCCGGAGCGCGGCGTCGACCGCCGGTCCGCGCGTCCCCGGATCGAGCTCGATGCCGGCGAGAACCGCGAGCTCGTGGTCGGGGATCCAGTCGGCGGTGAACACGACCAGATCGCAGCTCACATCGCGGGTCGTGCCGGTGCGCAGATCGGTCAGCTCCACCTCCTCCACTCGCGGATCACCGCGGATGGATGTGACCGAATGGCGCGTCAGCAGCGGACAGCGATACCGGAGTGCCGCCCCCAGCCGAAAGGCGGCGAACGTCTCGTGCTCGGGTTGGTCGGTGACCATCGCGACCGCCCGCGCGCCGCCGTGCGAGAGGGTGAGCAGAGCCGAGAAGCTCACGTGCTCCGCGCCGACGATCACCGCACGGCGCCCGGGGCACTCGCCGTGCAGGTAGACGAGCTGCTGGAGCGTGCTCGTGGTCATCACGCCCTGTGGGCGGGATCCAGGGATCAGGCGTGCCGACCGTGGCCGCTCTCGGCACCCCGTTGCGAGGACCACCGCGCGCGCCTCGAGCTCGTAGCGGCCGGTCGGAGACGTGACCTCGAGCGCGCCGTCCTCCTTCCACCCGGTCACCTGAGACTCGGTGCGGATCTCGGCGCCGCCTGAAGACGCACGCTCGGCCAGGCGGGCCGCGTAAGACGGTCCGGACAGGGCTCGGTGCAGGTCCCGGAGGCCAAAGCCCTGATGCTTGGCGTGTCGCGGGATCCCGCCGGGCTCCGCTTCGCGATCGAGCACGACGACGCGATCTGCGCCTGCAAGCCGCACCTGAGCCGCCGCTGCAAGCCCTGCCGGGCCTCCGCCAACGATCGCGACCTCGCATCTCTCCCGCCGAGCGCCCGCGCCACTCACTTCGGAAGCTCCATGATCTCGGCGGCGCTCCGCCCGGTCTCCTCGGCCAGGATCACCGGAAGGTGGGCGGCGCAGAAGAACCCCTGGCAGCGCCCCATGAGCACCCGCGTTCGCCGCCGCAGTCCGTCGAGGTCCGCGGGCGGAATCGGGCTGCGCGCCGCGTCGCGGATCTCGCCGCGGGTCACGCGCTCGCAGAAGCAGACGATCCGGCCGTACTCGGGATCGGAGGAGATGAGATCGGTATCCGCATACGGTCGCGTCGCTGCGTCGCCGATGTTCGGCATCCGTAAGGCGGGGAGCCCGTCGGGACGCTCCCGCAGCGCCAAGCCCGCGCGGTCGAGTTCGTCCCGGACGTGCTCCGCGATCGCCATCGATGCGGTGAGGCCCGTCGATCGGATCCCGCCCGCCCACGCGTACCGCTCCCGCCCGTCCACGCCGATCAGGTAGTCGCCGTGCTCGGTCGCCGCCCGCAGCCCGACGTAGGTGGCGGTGACCTCCTGCTCGGCGAGCGCAGGGACGAGGCGGGGCGCAAGCGACCGCAGGTACGCGATCCCCTCCGCGGTCGAGATCGTGTCGTCCTTGCGGTCGATGTCGACCGCGGTCGGCCCGAGCATCACGTTGCCGAAGACGGTCGGGGCCACCAGGACGCCCTTCGTCGTGGCAGTCGGCACCGGCAGGATGATGTGGCCGATCAGCGGTCGGGCGAGCTTGTCGTAGACGATCAGCTCGCCGCGCCGGGGGGTGACGGTGAACCCGGTGTGTCCCGCCATGAGGTGGACCTCGTCGGAATGAAGCCCGGCGGCGTTGACCACCCACTCAGCGCTCAATCCGCCCCGGCTCGTCTCGACTTGCCAGCGCCCGTCCCGGCGCCGCAGTCCCGTGACGGCCTCCGATCGGCGCAGCTCGACGCCGGCCAGAACCGCCTGGGTCGCGTAGGCGAGGGGCGGTGTGAACGGGCAAACGGTGTACTCGTCCGGGATCTCGAGCGCGCCGAGCG
>VAYL01000183.1:1631-2278 GCA_005884305.1 Actinomycetota bacterium | reverse complement strand
TCGTAGCCGGTGTGGAGGATCGCCGTGTTGGCCTTGCTCGTCCCGGCGCCGACATCCGGGCCAGCCTCGATCAGCGCGATGCGCAGCTCGAACCGGGCAAGCTCACGCGCGATCGCGGTCCCGACGTCCCCGGCGCCGACGATCGCGACGTCGTAGGCGTTCTCAGAGGACGATCGCGCGCTCAACGAATTGGCGCCACTCGCCGTGTGTCCGTTCGCGCCATTCGGCGTCGCGGACCGGCTCGACCCGGTCGCCCATCGGAATCCGCTCGGCGATCTCGTGCACGGAGCCCCAGATGCCGGCGCCGACCGCCGCAAGCGCGGCCGCGCCTGCGACGGTCGCATCGACGGCGCCGCGCTGGACGGACACGCCAGTCGTATCGGCCTGAAGCTGAAGGAGGGTCGGATCGCGCGTGAGTCCCCCGTCCACGCGCAGTACCTCGACCGGCACTGTCCGGCGCACCGCCTCGATCACATCGGCGACGCGCCAGGCGATTCCCTCGAGCGCCGCGCGGGCGATGTGCGCGGGCCGCGCGCCCGCCGTCAGACCGGCGATCACGGCACGCGCCTCCGATGCCCACCACGGTGCGCCGACCCCGGCCAGCGCCGGGAGCAGGCGCACGCCGCCGCTGTCGTCCACCTCGGCCG
>VAYL01000183.1:426-1587 GCA_005884305.1 Actinomycetota bacterium | reverse complement strand
CCCGGCTCAGCCATTCCAGAAGCGCTCCGGCGGTGAACACGCCACCGTCGATCGCCCACTCGACCTTCCCGTTCGCCCGCCAGGCCACGGTGGGGAGGAGCCCGCCCTCCGGGTGCGGCCGCTCATCGCCCGCGTGCACGAGGACGAACACGCCGGTTCCGTAGGTCGCCTTGACGAGCCCCGGCTCCACGCAGCCCGCTCCCGCGAGCGCGGCCTGCTGATCGACGAGGCGCGCTCGCAGCGGCAGCTCGCGCGGCCAGGATGGGTGGGACAGGGTCCCGAGATCGCCTGCCGTGTCCATGATCTCGGGCAGCGAGGCGCGCGGGACGCCGAAGATGCCGAGCAGCGCGGGATTCCACTCCGGGGCACCGAGCTGCGTCCGCGAGGCCGTCGAGGAGTCCGTCGCGAATCCGGCTCCCAGGCGGTCGCAGAGAAAGGAGTCGACCGTTCCGAGCCGAGCGGTGCCCGCCTCGACCGCCGCCGCGACGTCCGAGTCGTGCTCCAGAAGCCAGGCGAGCTTGCCGGCAGAGAAGTAGGGATCGAGGGGCATCCCGCTCAGCTCGGTGATCTCATCAGCCCGTCCCTCGGATTCCAGGCGGTTCAGAACCTCTTGCGAGCGCTTGTCCTGCCACGTGATCACCGGCGTAAGGGGCCGGCCCGACTCGGCGTCCCACGCGAGGACAGACTCGCCCTGATGGTCGAGGCCGCAGGCGCCGACGTCCGGATCCTCGGCGAGGAGCTCTGCGACCGCATCAACGACGGCGTCGACGATCACCTCCGGGTCCTGCTCGACCCAGCCGGGCTTGGGATGGACGAGCGGTTTCTCGCGGCGCGCCTCCTTCAGCGGCGTCAAGTCAGCGTCGAAGAGCACCGCCTTCACCGCCGAGGTTCCCTCGTCGATGCCGAGCAGGAGGCTCACCAGACGCCTCCGATCATCTTGCAATTGCGGTCGTTGCGGGAAAAAGGGGTTGACACCCGTCGGGTCACGGGCGTAGGGTCCACCCCATCCATAGGTCGGATCATCACACCAATTCAATTGGGGTGCTGGAAGCGCCCGCTGGTGTCACCGAGAGAGGGAGGTAGCCCGTGGCGGACGTAACCCGCGAGCCGGAGACCGCTGGAACGACCGAGGGGAGGAGCGCCGACGAGCAGCGCCTCCAC
>VAYL01000183.1:0-213 GCA_005884305.1 Actinomycetota bacterium | reverse complement strand
CGGTGGCAAGGGCTGGAGCTGGATGACCGGTTGGTTCAACATCGTCGGCCTGGTCGGGATCGTCGCCTCGGTCGGCTATGGGTGCGCTCTCTTTCTCTACAACCTCCTGAGCCTCTACGGCCTGAACGTGATCGGCATCAACTTCGGGGATGGGGACCACGTCCTTTCCGAGATCTTCCTGCTCTTCCTGATCATCCTCGCGCTCTACACGCT
>VAYL01000182.1:5292-5839 GCA_005884305.1 Actinomycetota bacterium | reverse complement strand
CTTCTATCGCGCCCGGGCAAACGCCCTCGAAGCTGCGGGGCTGCGGCAGTAGCCGAAAAGCCGGGTGGCTTCAGCCCTCGTGCAGCGAGGGCGCGAACGAGATCCCCACGATCAGGCCTTCCTCCGACTGAAGCCGGGCCACCGTCTGGCCCCATGGCTCCTCCCGCCGGTCGTGCAGCAGGGTGAACTCTCGCTCGCGCAGTTCCTCGGCGGCCGACTGGACGGCGTCCGCGTCGGGAACCTCGAACTCCACGCTCATCTGCGGGATTGGGCGATCCGCCGGCCACTCGGATGTGCCGAAGCACGCCTCGGCAGCCTCCGACAGCGGCCACACCCCGAAATGTTTGCTCCCGTCGATTCGCTCGCTGTGGAAGTAGTCGCTGCCCTCGCCGGCCTTGAGCGGAAGGCCCAGCGCGTCGACGTAGAGCTCGCGGCTCTTCGGCGGGTCCGGCGCGATCACTGCGATGCTCGCGATGAATTGAATGTCCATGCCGCGTAGCGTATGACTGCGTCCACGCAACGCGTCCCTCGTCGTAACCTGAGACCT
>VAYL01000182.1:0-5176 GCA_005884305.1 Actinomycetota bacterium | reverse complement strand
TACAGCCGAGCGGCGGCCGATGGCGAGGCCGCCATCGGCGTTCGCGACGACACGATCGAGGTGGGCGTCGAGCGGGTTAACGATGAGGAGCTGAATCGCCAGGTGTCGGAGGCCTATCGAGCGAAGTACGGCGCGAACTCGCCCGATTCGACTGAGGCGATGATCACGCCAGAGGTGACCGAGACCACATTGCGCTTAACCGGCCGGGCCCCCGCATAGGGCCCGGAAGCGGGCTTGAAGTTCGCACTGCTGATGTGCGCTCGCGATTACCCCCTCGGGGCCGAGGCGTAAGACGACGAGCGCGGAAGGGGCCCGAGAGATCGCGGGCCGCACCCTCGACGATCACGTGACCGCGGTAGAGGTGCGGCGGATCCACACCTGACACCGGGTTACGCGCCCCGGCGTCGCTAGGGTTCCCGCCTCGTGGGCTTCATCCTCGAGGTCATCGGCGGGATCTTCCTGCTGTTCGTCGTCATCGCCGCGTTCGAGGGGCTCTGGCAGGTCTGGATCCTCCTGGGACTGGTCGCGGTGGCGGCGGTGGTCGCCGTCGTACGGCGATGACCTCGTAGTGCTCCTCAGGCCTCGCCTCTGATCAGGTCGGCGCCGCGCTCGGCGATCATGGTCGTCGCCGCGTGGGTGTGGCCGCGGACCAGCTGCGGGATCACTGACGCGTCGGCCACCCGGATCCGCTCCAAGCCGCGCACGCGGAGGTCGGTATCGACCACCCGGCCGAGCGCGCAGGTCGCGACCGGGTGGTAGATCGTGTGTGCGTTCGCGCGGATCCAACCGGCGATCTCGTCGTCGCTCTGAAGCGCATCGGCCGGCGCTCGCTGCCCCGCGTACCAGCGGCCGAGAGGCGTGGCGGCCGCGATCTTGCGCGCCAGCTCGACGCCCGCCCGTATCACCTCGAGGTCGGCGCGATCGCGCAGAAAGCCTGGGTCGATGTCGGGCGCCTCCCCCGGATCGGCAGACCTCAGCCGCACCGAACCGCGGCTGCGCGGCTGAAGACAGATGGACGCAATCGAGAACCCGTGCGCCGGCGGCGGGACGAGGCCCTCCTCGACGTAGAGGACGGGCCCGAAGATCAGCTCGAGGTCCGGCGCCGCTCCGCCGCCGTCGGTCTTGACGAAAGCGGCGGCCTCCCCGATGTTCGAGGTGAGCATCCCGCGGCGGCGCAGCAGTAACCGCAGGAGCTGCTTCGGCGACTCCGCCGCGTACAGCGAGTCCTTGCCGCTCGCGTCGAACAGGCTGATCGCCATCGGGTGGTCCTGGAGGCCCTGCCCCACCTCGCTCAGGTCGTGCACGACCTGGACGCCGCGGTCGCCCAGATGGTCCGCGGGGCCCACGCCCGAGAGCATCAGGAGCTGCGGCGAGCCGATCGCGCCCGCGGCGAGGATGACCTCGCGGGCGGCCTGCGCCTCCTCCTCCCGCCCGTCGCGCCGGTAGCGGACACCCGTCGCTCGCGACCCGTCGAGGACGACGCCGGTCGCCTGCGAGTCGGTGAGCACGGTGAGGTTGCGGCGGCGCTTTGCCGGCTTCAGGTAATTGTCGGCCGCGCTGCAGCGCAGGCCTCGGCGCTGCGTGACCCGCACGAAGCCGGCGCCCTCCAGGGATTCCGGCCGGAGATCCCCGCGCCGGACCACCTGCGCCTCCTCGACCGACTCAAGGAAGGCCTGCGACATCGGGTTCGGGTCGGCCAGCGGGGTGATCGAGCAGGCCTCCTCCTCCACTCGCCGCAGATACGGCTGCAGGTCCTCCCACCGCCACCCTTCCGGCCACGAGTCGAAGTCGGCGCGATCCCCGGGGATCCACATCATCGCGTTCATCGCCGAGGAGCCGCCCAGGACCTTGCCGCGCGGGAAGTAGATGCGGCGGCCGTCGAGCCCGTCCTGCGGGACCGTCTCGTACCCCCAGTCGAACTTCGTCTTGAAGAGCTTGGAGAATGCGGCCGGGATGCGGATCTCCTTGGCACGGTCCCGCGGCCCCGCCTCCAGCAGCAGGACGGTCGCCGCGGGATCCTCACTCAGTCGGTTGGCGAGTGCGCAGCCTGCGGATCCGGCGCCAACGATGACGTAGTCGAATCGCTCCGCCACGTGCCAACTCTATGGCCAGCGGCACCAACGCAGTGAAGGCCGCCGTCCGCGTGGACGATCTCGCCGCTGATCGCGCGCGAGAGGTCGGAGAGCAGGAAGATCGCGGCGTCGGCCACCGCCGTGGCGTCGCGGGTGTCCCACCCGAGCGGCGCACCCTCGGACCACATCCCGGCGAGGTCGGAGAACCCCGGGATCCCGGACGCCGCCGGCGTCGAGATCGGCCCGGCCGAGATGAGGTTTACCCGCACGCCGCGCGGGCCGAGGTCGCGGGCCAGGTAGCGAGCCACCGACTCGAGGGCGGCCTTCGAGACGCCCATCCAGTCGTACGCCGGCCACGCGACCGAGGCGTCGAAGTCGAGCGCGACGATGCCGCCGCCTCGCCTCCGCCCTCCGCCGTTCGACTCCGCCGCGTCCGGCGTGTCCATCAGCGGCATGACCGCCTCAGCGAGCGCCTTCAGCGAATAGGCGCTCGTCTCGAAGGCCGCCTTCGCGCTCTCGCGGGGAGCGCCGAGGAAGTTGCCGCCCAGGGCGTCGGGCGGCGCGTTGGCGATGGCGTGTACCGCGCCGTCGAGACGGCCCCAGCGGCGACCGATCTCCTCGGTGAGCGCCACGAGGTCATCGTCGCGGTTGATGTCCAGCTCCAGCACGTCCGGCGCCGGATCAAGGCTCGACGCGGCGCGCTCGGTCATGCGCCTGATCCGGCCAAAGCTCGTCAGCAGGATCTCGGCGCCCTCGCGCTGCGCCCGCTCGGCGATCGAGTAGGCGATCGAATGGCGGTTGACGACACCGGTGACGAGGATCCGCTTGCCGTCGAGGATCACAGGAACGCCTCCCCGCCGTACAGGCTCGAAACGTCGTCCACCCACGAGGCCACCCCGCCCTCGGTCGCCCGATCCGGGGCAGGCTGGGCTCGGGCCGTGGATGCGCCGTTGGCCTCCGGGTGGCCGGGCGGGTCCGCGGACTGGCGGCACACCGCCTGGACGCGCGCCAGCGCCACGGCCCGCGCGTTCTGGTTGACGACGCGCAGCGCCAGGGTCATCAGCGCCGTCTCGTCGTCGAGGGGCCGGGTCGATTCGACGCGGCACTTGACGCGGATCGTGTCCCCGATCGCAACCGGCCGCTTGAACGTGGCCGACTCGAGGCCGCGAAGGGCGACAACGCGCTCGGGATCGAAGGGCATCAGGCCGACCGCGTAAGACAGGACGAGCATCCCGTGCGCGACCCGGCCCTCGAAGCGGCTGTGCGCCGCCCACTCGGCGTCGCAGTGCTGAGGATGCCAATCGCCGGTGAGCGCCGAGAAGGAGGTCAGGTCGCCCTCGGTGATCGTCCTCCCGCGGGTTGTGAACTCGGCGCCGTCGGTTAGCTCGTCGAGCTCTGCGTTCAGGAGCGCGGTGGCGTTCATCTCTCCTCCTTCGGGTTGGCGATTGGGATCCCGTAGCCGTCACGAAGGACCGCCGCGAACGCGCGCGCCGCCCGCTCGTGCCCTCTGGGCGACGGGTGCAGCCCGTCGGTCGCGAAGTTGTCTCGCTCGCGAAGCCCGGGATGGTCGGCGACGTCCAGGCACGGCACTCCGTGGTCCTCGGCGACTCGCCGGGTGACGTCGTTGAAGCTGCGCATCCCGGCCTCCACCCTCGCGCGCGTTCGCGGGCCGAGCTCGACGAAGTCCCATCGGGAGGGCGAGGTGGCCGTCAGCAGAACCATTCGCGGGCCGGCGTCGCGCAAGCGGCGGAAGATCCCGCGAAGCCGGCGCGCGTAGGCCGCCTCATCCGGTCTGGTAGTGCGCAGCACGTCGTTGGCCCCGCAGATCACCGTGACCAGGTCGGGCTCGAGCTGAACCGCCTGGTCCACCTGCGCGAGCACGTCGGCGCTGGTCGCGCCGTCCTCTGCGAGGTTGCGATAGACGAAGGTCGAATCGCGGCGGCGAAGCCCCGACGCGATGCGATCCGCCCAGCCCAGGCCCTTGGGGGAGCCCGTGCCTGCGGTGAAGCTGTCGCCGAGCGCCACGTAGCACGACACCTCACGCCGACGCTCACCGCCGCCGTGCTCCCGGAGTGCTCGTGCGATCGTCACCAGCGGGTCCTCGGTCATCGGCGCTCCAGGGAGGCGAAGGCCCACGCCAGCCGCTCTCGCGTGCGCTCCGGCTCGATCACCTCGTCGACGAACCCGGATGCCGCCGCCCGCTCGGCGCCGAGATGCTCGTCGGCGTAGCCGTCAGCGAGCTCGGCCAGAGCCGTGTCGCGGCGCTCGGCGGCGGCAAGCTCACGGCGGTGGACGATGCCCACGGCCTGGCGCGCAGCCATGATCCCGATCTCGGCCTGCGGCCAGGCGAAGACGAGATCGGCGCCGAGGTCGCGCGAGTTCATCGTGATCACCGCGCCGCCATACGCCTTGCGCAGGATCACGGTGACCTTCGGCACGCGCGCAGAGGCGAACGCCCGCAGCAGAGACGCGCCGTGGCGAATGACGCCGCCGGCCTCCTGCCGAGTTCCCGGCATGAAGCCCGGCGTGTCCACCAGGACGGCGATCGGCAGCCCAAAGCGGTCGCACGCATCCACGAAGATCGCCGCCTTCTCCGCGGCGACCGCGTCGATCACACCGCCGAGGCTGCGTGGCTGGTTCGCGAGGATGCCGACCGGCCGGCCGTCGATCCGCGCTAGCGCCGTAACCATGTTCGTCGACCAGGAGCCCGAGAGCTCGAGGATGTCGCCGCCGTCCGTGATCGCCCGGGCGACATCGCGGACGTCGTACACTTTGCGGGCCTCCGTCGGCACGGTTGCGTCCGGGGCGAGCGAGGGAGCCGGCGCCGCCGGCGCCAGCGGCGCCGCTCGGTCGTCGAAGCGTTGCGGGAGCAGGCCGAGCAGCTCTCGCGTCGCGGCCATGGCCTCCGGGACACCGGGGGCGACGAGCTGGCACACGCCGTTTCGCGAGTGAACGCGCGGGCCGCCCAGCTCCTCCATCGAGACCTGCTCCCCGAGCGCCTCGTGCACCACCTGCGGCCCGGTGAGGAACATCCGAGCCTCCTCGGTCATGACGACGAAGTCCGTGAGCGCCGGGGAGTAGGCGCCGCCGCCGGCCGAGACGCC
>VAYL01000181.1:7265-19459 GCA_005884305.1 Actinomycetota bacterium | reverse complement strand
CCTCGACGACCACGTCCGTGAGCGTGAGCGTGGCGACGATGGGGTCCACCACCTTCGTGGTGGTTGAGACGTCGGCGAAGATCGGCGCGGTCCCGCCCGACCGGTATCCGATCGCCAGCAGCAGAACGTAGGTCGACGACTGCACCACCGACAGACAGACGACGAGGTGCACGAGGTTCCGGCTGGTCACGATCCCGTAGAGGCCGATCACAAAGAGCCACGCGGCAACCGCGTACGGCAGGAAGCTCACAGCTTCCCCCTGTGCATCAAGAGGCGCTGGTCCAGGAACTCCGCGGCCAGGATCAAGAGCGCTCCCATCACCTCGAGCCCGACGGCGATGTTCAAAAGCGGGATGGCCCCACCGGAGACCAGGTGCGACGGCGCGCCAAACGGGAGGAAGTTCTGTAGATACGCCCCGGCGATGATCAGCCCCGCCAGCCCGATCAGCGCGAACCCCGCCGCCCCCACCCCCTCCGCCGCCTCCATGGCGCCCAGCGGGCGCAGAGGGCCGAGCCCCAGATGGGTCCCGCCGAGGTAGACGAGGAAGAGCGCGCTCATCAGGATCACCCCGCCCTGGAAGCCGCCGCCCGGCGTGAGGTGACCGTGGAGCACGATGTCGACGCCGAGCACCAGAGTCGGTGCGACAAGCGCGGTGATCAGGCTTCGAAGCGCGCCGCTGCGCGCCGTCGGGCGCCGCGTCGACTCGGGCTCCGCGGGGACCTCCTCGCTCGCCCGCTGCACCCGCAGCAGCGCGACAACCCCGACCGCCGCAGTGAACAGGATGAACTCCTCGACCAGGGTGTCGACGCCGCGGAAGTCGAAGGTCGTGACCGACACCGCCGACGTGGCATGCCTCGCCGGCACTGTGGTGTGCGCGAGGTACTGGCCGTAGCGCCCGGCGAAGTCCCCGAAGTCCGGCAGTCCGCCAAGGCCCCAAACGAGCACGGCGGCGAAGCCCAGGACCCCGGCCCCGAACAGCACCATGCGGAATCGTTCGCTCGAAACCAGCCGCGCCTGTTCCTGACCGGCGCCAGGGCTGGTTTCTCGCACCGCTCGCTGTCCGTGCGCGCTCACCGCTCCCCCCGGTTGACTTCCCCGCGGCGGATGATCTTGCGCAGCGCGTAGATGATCATCGCGGGCAGGGCGACCGCCCCGACGACGATCTGCGAAAGGGCGACGTCCGGCGCCTGGAACGCAAGAAAGAGCACCGCGAGCGCGAACCCGTAGACGCTTGCGACCAGCGCCTGCTTCGGCGGCTCGCGCGCCAGCACCACCGCGGTCCCGCCGAGCGCGACTGCGACGAGCGCCGTGATCTGAACCGCGGTCACGGGTCCTCCACCTCGATCCCCTCCTCGGCCTGCGGTCGCCAATCGCCGTGTTCGCGGATCCGCGCCGCCCTCGCGGTCCCGTGCGCAAGGGCGGGCGAGACGGTGAGGACGATCACCGCGACGAGCCCGGCCTCGATCGCGATCAGCGATGGGCCCCGGTAAACCCACACCGCAACCGCAACGAACACCGCGCCCAGCGTCGCCGGACCCACGTAATGCAGTCGGTCATAGGCGTCCCTCATGGCAACCAGCCCCAGCGCCGCGACCAGCTCGAGCGAGACGCCCAAGCCGAGCACGGTGTATGCGATCGCGGAGCGAACGCTCACCGCATCCGCTCCAGGAACCGCATGAAGATGAGCGTGCCGGCGAGCGACAGCGCTACCAGCACCACCGCCAGAACTCCAAACGGCTCTCTGCGCTCCGCCTCCGCCAGCACGAGAAGCGCAAGCCCGGCGATCGTGCCCGCCAGCTGCACGGCCACGACGCCCTCCTCGAATGTCCGCCGCAGGCAAACCCAGCCACACGGAATCAAGGCGGCTACGAGGACCGCCGCGGCGACAAACCACCCCGTCATCGATCGGCGAGGGGGTCGATCGGCTCGTCCGAGCGGACGAGCTCGTGGACCATCAGGATCCCCTCGTCGTCGTCCGTCCCGATGACGTAGCGGTTGGGAGTGAGCGAGCCCCAGATCTCGGTAACCGCACGGCCGGCGGCGCTCCGACGCGGAGCGTCGGGCGCGTACCGAACTACGCGAAACGAGCCGCGTGGGCGCCGCCCGGTTAGCGCGCGTACGAGCGCCGCCGTGACGATCCCGGTGTCCACCACCAGGCGGGCGAGCGGCCGCCCCAAGCGCCGCGGCCCCAATCGCAGAAGCTCAAGCGACTTGCCCGGTGTCTTCGGCCGCCCCGGACGGACGATCAGGGCGGCCGCGGTGGCACCGATCGCCGCCGCGACGCCCCCGGCGACGAGCTCGGGCCACTGTTTCGTGTCGACGAGCGCCAGCCACAGCGCCATCAGCAGGCCCCAGCGCAGAAACCAGCGTCCCGCAGCCGACAGGTGGGAAGGCATGTCAGGGAAATACCCCCCGCCAGGAGCGGAAAACTGGAGGTGTGAAGGGCGGCGACCCTTGTCGCCGCAGCAGCAGGTGTGGTGATGAGGGGCTTTAGCCCCGAAACTGGCAGGTGTGGTTATGGGTGCGTCAGGCGGCGCAGCCGCCGTGATGGTTTAGTGGCGGAAGTGCCGGCGCCCGGTGAAGACCATCGCGGCGCCGGCCGCATCGCAGGCGGCGATCACGTCGGAGTCGCGCACCGACCCACCTGGCTGAACGAACGCCGTCGCGCCGGCGTCCATCGCCAGCTGCGGTCCGTCGGGGAACGGAAAGAACGCGTCCGAGGCGACGACCGACCCTGCCAGCACGGCGTCGGCCTCGTCACCCCGCGCGTCGCGAGCCTTCTCGATCGCTATCCGCACCGAGTCGACGCGGCTCATCTGCCCGGCGCCCACGCCGATCGTGGCGCCGTCCTTGGCGAGCACGATCGCGTTTGAGCGCACGTGCATGCACACCTTCCACGCGAACCACAGGTCGTCCCACTGCGGCCCGTCGGGACTGGCCTTCGTGACCACCTCCATCGATTCGCGATCGGAGTCGATCCGGTCCTGCTCTTGGACGAGCAGCCCGCCTCGCACCCGCTTCAGGTTCCGCTCGCCCTCCGGTTGCCGCCGCTGCTCGGTCGCCTCGAGGATCCGGATCGCCTCCTTCTGGCGCAGGACCGTCAGGGCGTCCTCGTCGTAGCTCGGCGCGATGAGGACCTCGATGAAGTGCTCGTGC
This sequence comes from Actinomycetota bacterium, assembly GCA_005884305.1. Lineage (GTDB taxonomy): Bacteria > Actinomycetota > Thermoleophilia > Solirubrobacterales > 70-9 > AC-56. The sequence continues at coordinate 16,303 of VAYL01000181.1, read as the reverse complement.
AGCCGCTCCGCGAGCGGCTTGTCGACGTTGCGGTTCAGGGCGATCACCCCGCCGAAGGCGGACATCGGATCGCACGCGAGCGCCTTCTCATACGCCAAACCCAGACTCTCGCCGACGGCGACACCGCACGGGTTGTTGTGCTTGATGATCACGCAGGCCGCCTGGTCGAACTCGTCCAGCAGGCGCCGGGCCGCATCCAGGTCGAGGACGTTGTTGAACGAAAGCGCTCGACCGTGCAGCTTCGCCACGCGCGAGAGCACGTGCGAACGCGTACCGACCTCCGTGTAAAGCGCGGCCTTCTGGTGCGGGTTCTCCCCATAGGAGAGATCGAGGAACTTCTCGTGCGCCATCACCCAGTGCTCGGGGAACTCCTCGTACCGGACCCCGAACCACCGGCTGATCGCGGCGTCGTAGCGAGCCGTGAACGCGAAGGCCTCGTTGGCGAGCCAATGGCGCGTCGCGGCGGTCACCCCGCCCTCCGTCTCCTCCATCTCGGCGAGCACGGCGTCGTAGCTCTCCGGCTGCACGACCACGACGACGAAGCGGTGGTTCTTGGCGGCGGCGCGGATCATCGTCGGGCCGCCGATGTCGATGTTCTCGATCGCGTCGTCATCGCTCGTCCCCTGGCGGGCGACGGTCCGCTCGAACGGATAGAGGTTCACGCAGACCAGGTCGAGCGGCTCGATTCCCTCGTCCTCGAGCACCTTCATGTGCTCGGGGTCGTCGCGGACTGCGAGGAGGCCGGCGTGCAGTCGCGGATGGAGGGTCTTCACCCGGCCGCCGAGGATCTCCGGCGATCCCGTCAGGTCCGAGACGTCGCGGACCTCGAGGCCGGCTTCGCGGAGGGCCGCGGCGGTGCCGCCTGTCGAAACGATCTCGACCCCGAGGCCGGCGAGCCCGCGTGCGAAGTCCACCACGCCCGTCTTGTCGGACACGGAGATCAGCGCTCGCCGGACCCGGATCTCGGCACCCGAGCTCGCCGACGCCTCATCCTTCACTGGCTCGATGCGCACGAGGCGCGGATTCTCTGGGTCTGTGCGGACGGCGCCGGACGCGATCAGGCGAATCGCCTCGGGAAGTAGCTGATGCTCGATCTCGTGAATCGCGCTCTCCAGTTGCGAGCGGTCGCGAGTGTATGGCACCTCCACGGGCAGTTGCAGGATGATCGGACCCGAGTCCACGCCCTCGTCGACGAAGTGCACGGTCACGCCGGTTACGCGGACTCCGTGCTCGAGCGCCTGCCCGATGGCGTCGAGGCCCGGGAACGACGGCAAGAGGGCGGGATGCACGTTCACGATCCGGTTTGGAAAGCGGCGGACGAACCCCGGCGACAGGAGCTCCATGTATCCGGCGAGCACGATCAGGTCGACCTGCCGCTCCTCGAGCCAATCCGCCAGCGCCGCGTCCCGCTGCGCCCTGTCGCCGTGGTCGTCCCGCGGGAAGACGCCCGTCTCGACTCCCGCATCATTCGCTCGCTCCAGCGCCCGCGCGCCGGGCTTGTTGGAGGCAACGCAAACGACCTCGACGCCGTTACGGGTGTGAACGCCGTCGAGGATCGCCTGGAGGTTCGTCCCCGTCCCGGAGGCGAGAACCGCGATTCGAAACGCGTTCAACTCGGCAGGAGCTCAGCGGCTGGCCGGGACGACGGCCAATTCCTCGAGCGCGAACTTGCCGTTACCGGCGCCGTCGTCGCCGAGGGGATAGTTGCCGGTGAAGCACGCGTCGCAATGGGCCTCGGCCGGCAACCCGATCGCCTCATACACGGCCTCGAGTGACAGGTAGGCCAGCGAGTCGGCGCCAAGCTCGGCCGCGATCTCCTCGACGCTTCGCTCGTGGGCGATCATCTCCTCGCGCGTCGACATGTCGATGCCGTAGTGGCACGGGTGCTTGATCGGCGGCGCGCTGATGCGCATGTGCACGATCTGGCGCGTGGTGTTGCCGCGCACGATCGAGTCGTCGACGACCACGAGGCGCTTGCCGCCCACGATCTCGGGCATCGGGTTGAACTTCATCCGCAGGCCGTGCTTGCGGAGCTCCTGCCCCGGCTGGATGAAGGTTCTGGCCACGTAGCGGTTCTTGATCAGCCCGTCGTCCTGCGGGATCCCGGAGGCGCGGGCGAAACCGCTGGCCGCCGGGTTCCCGGAGTCGGGCACCGAGATCACGAGGTCCGCCTCGACCGGAGCCTCCCGCCACAGGATCTCGCCCATCCGCCCGCGAGCCTTCTGCACGACCACGCCCTCGAGGCGGCTGTCCGGGCGGGAGAAGTAGATGTGCTCGAAGACGCAGTGGGCGCGGCGCCCGGTCGGGATGACCTGCCTTGACTCGAGCCCGTCCTCGGTCAGCGAGATGAGCTCACCGGGGCTCACCTCCCGCAGCAGCTCGGCGCCGATGATGTCGAAGGCGCAGCTCTCCGAGGCGATGACGTACCGATCGCCCAGCTTGCCGAGCGCGAGCGGTCGGACGCCATGCGGATCGCGGAACGCGACCACAGCGCGCTTGGTCATCACGACGGTCGAGTAGGCGCCCTCGAGCCGGGGCATGACCGCCTGCACAGCGTTCTCGATCGGACGCGCATCCTCGACCGAAAGCAGTGCGGCCATGATCTCGGAGTCCGAGGTCCCCCGGAAGCGAAGCCCCCGGTCCCGCAGCTCGTTGTAGAGCTCGACGGCATTGGTCAGGTTGCCGTTGTGGGCAAGCGCAACCTCGCGACCGTCGTCGCGCCACACCGGCTGGCTGTTCTCCCACGACCCACCGCCGGTCGTCGAGTAGCGGACGTGGCCGATCGCCATGTCGCCGTCGAGGGCACGCAGCTTCTCCTCGTCGAAGACCTGAGAGACGAGCCCGGCCTCGCGGAGCGTAGTGATGTGCCCGCCCTCGCACGTGGCGATTCCGGCCGACTCCTGGCCGCGATGCTGAAGGGCATAGAGGGCGAAATACGCGAGCCGCGCAACGTCGTGACCGGGCGCATACACACCGAATACCCCGCACTCATCGCGCGGGCCATCACGATCGGGAATCGGGAGATGGTTGGCGTCCATCTGCGGTCCTGAAAGAGAGGAATTCGCAGGCCGGCTCGCCTGCAACGCAAGGCTAGCAGCGGACCCGGACCACGCCCGGCGCGAGATCACGCGGTTTGCGGGACTTTCTCAACGATGGTCGGAAAACCCACCCATAGGCGCGGGAATCCATCCATCGCGAGCTAGGTGATGCGGAGGGAACGCCAGGCAGCCTCGGCGTCCGCAGGTCTGATCCGAGCCTCCGCCTCGGCGGCGACGAGCTCGATCTCCTCGCCGCCCACGTCCCCGTTCCGCTGGAGGGCAACGCCCGCGCGCTCGCCCTGAGCGCCGAGGTCGCGGATGACCTCCTCAGGCCCCGCGACGACGAACCCGCCCGGCCCCTCGCCGAACAGCGCAGTCTCACCGGAAGAGCCACGCAGCTCCACGAGCGGATCGAGATCCGCGCGAACGCCGGCCCCGGCGGTGATGGCCATCTCAGCGAGCGCGCAGGCGATCCCCCCGTCGCTGACGTCGCGAATTCGATCGCCACCCGGACCTCCTCGATTTCAACCCCGGGCAGCCCGTCGGCGAGCTCGCCGCGCAGCTTCGCGAGCTCCGACCCGGCGAGCGAGGGCGCATACGGCCCGACGAGCGCGATCGCGTCGCCCTCCCTCGGTGCCAGTCCTGGTGCCGCAGCGGGATCCGGAAGCTCTCCGACCATGCCGACCACAGGCGTCGGATAGATGGGGCCTGCATCCGTCTCGTTGTAGAGCGAGACGTTGCCGCCGACGACCGGAATCCCCAAGGCGACGCACGCGTCGGCGAGCGCCTGCGTCGCGCGATCGAGCTGCCATGCGACGTGCGGCTTCTCCGGGTTGCCGAAGTTCAGGCAATTGGTCAGCCCGAGCGGCTCGGCCCCGACGCAGGCGAGGTTCTGCGCGCATTCGAGAACCGCCTCGACCGTGCCCCGATATGGATCGCACGCGACCCGGCGGCCGTTGCCGTCGATCGCGACCGCGATTGCCCGGCCGGATTCGGGCAGCGCGAGCACGGCGGCGTCGGCGGCCTCCGGGCGGCGCACCGTGCGCGACCCGACGAGCGAGTCGTACTGCTCGAAGGCCGGCCGCTTGGACGCGACGTCGGGCGAGGAGAGCAGCGAGCGAAGGATCTCCGCCCCACCGGCTCCGTCGTCGATTGTCTTCTCGTTGCCGTACATCCACGCCCCGGGCGGCTCGGGCTCCAGGTCGTAGAGCGGGCAGGCGTCGACCAGCGCGATCACGGGCGCGTCGCCGACCATCTCGCCGCCGGCGAAGACTCGGATGTGCCCGGTATCCGTGATCTCGCCGATCTGAGCGGCGCCGGTCTGCCAGCGCGCGCACGCCTCCCGCACGGCGGCCACGTCGGACGGCTCCACGACCCCGAGCATCCGCTCCTGCGACTCCGAGACCATGATCTCGAATGGCTCCATGTCGGCCTCGCGAAGCGGCACCCGGTCCGTGTCGATGTCCATCCCCACGCCTCCCGCCGAGGCCATCTCGGCAGATGAGGAGGTGAGCCCGGCCGCACCCAGGTCCTGGAGGGAGACGAGCAGCCCGCGATCCAGCAGCTCTAGACAGCACTCGAGGAGTTTCTTTTCCTCGAACGGGTCGCCGATCTGAACGCTCGGGCGCATCTCGGCTCCCTCCGCGAGCTCGGCGGATGCCAGCACCGACGCGCCGCCGATGCCGTCGCGGCCTGTCGATGCGCCCATCAGGACCACCGCGTTGCCCGGCCCTGCGGCTGCGGCGCGGATCATCGCCTTGGTGCGAGCCAGGCCGACACACATCGCGTTCACGAGGCAGTTCTGCTCGTAGGCGGGCTCGAAGTAGATCTCGCCGCCGACCGTCGGGACGCCGATCGAGTTCCCGTAGTGGCCGATGCCCGCGACGACGTGCTCGAAGAGATACCGCGAGCGCTCGGAATCGAGCTCGCCGAACCGAAGCGAGTCGAGGACCGCGATCGGCCGCGCGCCGAGCGCGAACACGTCGCGCAGGATCCCGCCGACCCCCGTTGCCGCGCCTTGGAACGGCTCCACGGCGCTCGGGTGGTTGTGTGACTCGACCTTGAACGCCACCGCGTGGCCGTCGCCGACGTCCACCGCGCCCGCGTTCTCGCCCGGGCCCATGAGCACGCGCGGGCCCTCCGTCGGCAGGCGGCGCAGGAGCTTGCGCGAGTGCTTGTAAGCGCAGTGCTCGGACCACAGCAGGGAGAACATCGCGAGCTCGACCTCGTTCGGCTCGCGCTCGAGCAGCTCGGTGATGCGCTCGTACTCGAAGTCGGTGAGCCCGAGCTCCCGGTGCCTCGACTCGCTCGAGACGCTCATGGAACCAGTATCGCGAGCGATGCGGCGCTCATCCGCGACGCCGTCGTCGAAGGCGGCGCCGGACGGTCCGGCGAATGCGGCCAACGCTCCGCGGGATGCGAGGGCGCATCCGCCACCACAGGCTGGACTCGACCCGCCGCAGCCGGTCCGTGCGCGTCCGCAGGGACCTGTTGCGGGCCTTGAGGCGCTGCCTGAACTCCCGGACCCGCGCCCCCTGGCGCCGGTGCCTCGCCGCCCGCTCGGCCTGGGTCTGGAGGTAGCGCGTGATCGCGTACATGGAGTCCTCGCCCAGCTGATCCGCCGTGGGGCTGCCCCCGTTCGCCGGAATGTCCGGCGGGCTCGACCCGCCATCGGCGAGCGGATCGGGACAGGCGGCCAGGTATTCGCGGAAGCTGGCCTGCTCGATCAGCCAACCTTCGTCGATCCCCTTCGCAACGGAATCGTCGTCGAGGACCAGGCGGTCGTAGACCTCCTCGAGGCGCCCGTCCTCAAGGGCCTTGCGCACCGTGCGCCCGGCCTTGTTTCGCTGCAGCTGCCCGTTGTCGCGGGCGATCTCCACGCGGCGCTTGTACTGCTCGAAGGTGCGAAACGGGAAGTGGAGAACGCCGACCGGGAACGTCGGCGCGATCACGAGCTCCAGCGGGTCGTCCTCGTGGTGCTCGGCCTCGGTGCGGAGCACCGGTTTGCCCACCAGGCCGCGGTAGGGCTCGCCGGCCCAGATCTCGACCGGGTGCGGTCCGCGGAGGCTGATGCGATCGCTGGGGCGGTGAGCGGACTTCGCCGGGCGGCGAAAGCGCGTCTCGCGAACCGTCATCCGATCGGCGAACGGACCATTGCCCGGACGGGCGGGGAACTCGGTTCGGGGGGTGAGCACCATCCCGAACTCATCGGGGATCGACTCGAACGTCTCCTTCAGATTCCCGGCCGCGGGCCACCAGAACTCATCGGCGTCGTTGTGGATGATCCAGTCCGCGCCCATCTCGCCCGCGAGGCGGGTGATTCCCTCCTCGCCGCCGCTCTTCATGTCGTGGATGCCGCCGATCGTCCGCTCGAGCCGCACGATCCCCGCCTTCTCGTACCGCTCGAGGATCTCGAGGGTTCCGTCCACCGACCCGGTGTCGACGATGACGAAGAGATCGACTCCCTGCGCAACGTGGAAGCGCAGGTTGTCCTCGATGATGTCCGCCTCGTCGCGGACCTTGTAGACCATTCCCAGGCGCAAGGGGCGGCGAGGCTAACAGGGGAGCCTCGGTGCAAGGGGATGTTCCGGCAGCGGAGCGGCGAGTCGTGCGCTAGCTTGCGCACCGTGGGCAGGGCAGGGATGACCGGGATAGCGGTGAGGTTGGCGTCGCTCACCCTCGCGCTCGCGACGGTTGCCGCCGGCCTATTCCAAGTCTCGGCGGCCGGCGGTGCGGGCGGGGGCAAGCCGCCGCCGAACTTCCTCTTGGTCATGGTGGACGACCAGGCCCTGAACAGCTTCAAGCGCGCCTACATGCCGCGGACATTCAGCCGCATCGTCGACCAGGGCACCCGCTTTCGCAACGGCGTCGCGGCGCCGCCGCTCTGCTGCCCGGACCGGGCGGGCATCCTCACCGGGCAGTACCCGCACAACCACGGGGTCTTCTCGAACCTGATCGGGTATGCCAGCCTCCGCGACCCACAGAACACGCTCCCCGTGTGGCTCGATCGCGCTGGATATCAAACCGGGTTCATCGGCAAGTTCCTCAACCACTACACCGACGTCGCTGGCGCCGCTCCGGCGCCCGGGTTCGACAGCTGGTTTTCCTTCATGGGTCACGCCAGGTATTACGACTACTACGTCAGCAAGGACGGCAAGGTCCGCCATTTCGGCGTTGACCGTGCCGACTACTCGACCGATGTCTTCACCCGCGAAGCGCAGCGGTACGTCAGACGAAGCTCGCGCTCGCACAACCCGTTCTTCCTCTGGCTGGCCTACGAGGCCCCGCACGCGGGGATTTCGCAGATCGATCCCTGCCAGGCTCCCGGGTCCGCCGCTCCGCCGGATCGGGCCTCCGTGCGTGCGGTGGAGGACGTACCGCTTCCGCGCCCCCCGTCCTTCAACGAGCGCGACGTCTCGGACAAGCCCGCGTTGATCCGCAACCTCCCGCCTCTCGACCACCAAGCGATCCAGCAGATCAAGGACAACTGGCACTGCGCGCTCGCGGCGATGGGCGAGGTCGATAAGGGCGTGGCACGCGTGATGCGAGAGCTCAAGCGGGACGGCGTGGACCGGAACACGATCGTGATCTACGTCTCTGACAACGGCGAGTTCTTTGGCGAGCACCGCCGAGCTGGCGGCAAGTCCGACATCTACGAGCCGGCGCTGAACGTGCCGTTCGCGGTCCGAATTCCGGACACCTACCGACGTGGCCGCCGCGTGCGTGCGACCGACGCCGTCGTGTCGAACCAGGACATCGCAGCAACACTGGTCCACTACGCCCACCGGTCCATCGACCGTGTCTCGACCTGTGACCGGTCCGGCGACTGCCGCCGCATGGATGGGAGAAGCTTCGCGCCACTCGTCGGCGGAGGGGGACAATGGCCGTCGAAGCGAGGGGTGCTGGTGGAAATCGCCGTGGGCGACCACCGGTACAAGGCGATTCGCACGCGCAACTACGTCTATTCGGAGCTCAAGACGGGCGAGCGCGAGCTATACGACTTACGGTCGGACCCGTACGAGCTTCAGAACGAGGCCGGGTCGCCGGCCTACGCGGAGGCCCAGCAGCGCTTGGCCGATCGGCTCGCACAGCTTCGACGGTGCTCGGGCATCAAGGGCCGCGACGCCCCGTCGGACCGCCACTTCTGCGAGTGATTCAGCCCGTCGGAGCCAGTCTTCCGAGCAATTCACTCACTTCGGTCGCGGGCTCGACATCGCGCTCGGGCTCGACCAGGCTGTAGCCGAAGCGATTGGTCCGCTCCTCGAAGCGCTCGGCGAGCGCCGCGTGCTCGCGCTTTTGGCGGGGCTTGAGCCGGGCGCTCCAGCGCTTGAAATAGTCGTCGTTGATCCCCGTGCGGGCCTTGAAGGCGGCGCCTGACGGCGAGAGCCCGAGCCGTTCCTGGATCCGCCCAACGACTCCGGCGGGATCCGAGACGAAGTCCTCGTAGCGAACGAGCATCAGCTTTCGGATCTGGGGTGCATCCTCGAGGAAGATCTCGTGACAGACGAGCCAGTGGTCGAGCAAAGACTCCAGCGAGGTCTCGCTCCACTTCTGCGTCGCGTAGGAGACCGCGATCGGGTGTCGCATGATCACCACGAACGTCGCGTCAGCAAAGAGCTCCTGAAGGAACCGGAGCTTGAGCAGGTTGGGCGGGGATTTCTCGACCAGCACCCGGCGGTCGAGGTTCCAGTACTCGCCCCACTCCGAGGTCAGCTTGTCGCGATTGGCCTCGGTCGCGAGCGGATGATCCTCCGTCATGTGGCTGCGCTCGTCGAACCCGAAACGTCCGGTGCCGCCGAACTCGCGGGCGATCGGATACACGCTCTGCAGGAACTGCCCCTCGTTGGCCAGTGCCTCCGTCTTGCGAAAGCCGCTCACCTCGTCGTGCTTCGCGATCGCGCGGGCGAGCAGCGTCGTGCCGCTGCGGTGTAGACCGCCGACGAAGACGAAGTCGTGCTCGCTCACGGTCCGCCGATCCTAGTGGTGCGAAGTGCCTCGGCT
>VAYL01000181.1:5854-6965 GCA_005884305.1 Actinomycetota bacterium | reverse complement strand
ATCATAATCGCGGTCGAAGTCGATCACGGGAAACTCCGACCGCCGGTGCTCGGCGAGCAACGCGCGGTTGTAGGTGGCCCATAGGTCCTCCCACTGACGTGCCGTGTAGTCGGGGTGTTTATGCGGCCGCTCCGCAGCGCGCCGCGCGAGCGACTCGCGCACCGAGACGGGGTTGCGGATCACGCCGATCCGCTTGAGGTCCAGGTTGCGCCACAGATCGGGACAGATGAGCATCCGGGGATCCTTGACCGCCGGTGGATCGCCGTCGATCGTCGCCAGGATCTCGTCGCGCCGCCCGATGTCCTCGGGCGTCACCTCGACGGTGGCTGGCGGATCCCACCAGGAGCCGCCGCCGCGGGCCAGTAGCTCCTCGTGCAGCTCGTTCAGCTCCGGTAGCTCCCGGTTTCCGCGGCGGTTGAACTTGCCGCGCGTCCTGACCGGGCCGAAGTCGAGCCCGTGATCGGCCAGCATCCCGGCGACGGCCGAGGTGCCGCTCCGGTGCATCCCCAGAATCGCGACCAGGGTCACAGGTTCAGGCGCGGCCGGCTCCGCTTCGCGCCAGCGTTCCCTCGGCGCGGCGCAGCCAGTCCGTCGCCGGCTCGCCGAACCGGGCGGAGAGTTCTTGGAGCTGGGGCAGGTAGAGCTCGGCGAGATGGATCCGCACGCTCTCGGGAATCGCCGTTGAGTACTCGCGGGAGGAGTTCACCTTGCGCCCGAGGCCCGCCGGGATGTGCTCCTCGCTCGCCGAGACTCCCAGGAACCGGTAGATGCGAACGAGGAGGTCGCGGGGATCCTGCTGGATCTCGTCGAGGAAACCGATGAAGATCTGCTCGCTGCCGAACGCTTCCTCCCAGATCTCGAAGGTGCGCAGGTAGTCCGTGCGAAGCACATGCGCCTGGCGCTCGAAATGCCGCAGGAGCCGCTTGTCGCTGACCTTCTCCAGCGAACGTCCCCTGCGACGGGCGAGCCCGCTGATGGCCGACGACCAGCTTCGCTCGACAGGGTCGCGCAGCAGGTAGATGATCCGCAGATCGGGGTTGACCTCGCGGACCTCCTGCACCGTCTCCGGCTTCAGGATGGAGTAGGCGGGAGTGATCTCACCGGCGATCTG
>VAYL01000181.1:5143-5750 GCA_005884305.1 Actinomycetota bacterium | reverse complement strand
CCGGGTCACGTACCGGCGCGCCCGCTTTCGCAAGTGGCGCTTGTAGAACGGGCCGCGCGCGTTCCCGCGCTGCAGCGAGTCGAAGTAGTGGATCTCCTTGACCGGCGTCAGCCAGATCTCGGGGTGCTTCTTGAGGTTGGCGTGAAGCCAGGTCGTGCCCGCGCGTGGGGCCCCGATCCCGAGGAAGGTCGGGAGCTTTGCGTCATCGCTTCGCCGGCTCATGGTCCTCCGCGCGAGCATCGTAGCCCCGGCCCGGGGATAACCTCCGCCGTCCGATGATCCACATCGCGACCGTCCATTGGGCGTACGACCACTGGATCGACGTCCAGCTCGCCTATTTCGACCGCAATATCGACGAGCCGTACCGCGTTTACGCGTGGCTGGACGACGCGATGATGGACCACGCCTCGAAGTTCTTTTACGCCACCGACGTGCAGATGAAGGAGCACGAGCGCAAGCTGACTCTCCTGGGGGACCTCATGGCGCACGCGGCCGAGCCCGACGACATGCTCGTGTTCATCGACGGCGACGCGTTCCCGATCGCCCCGATGGTCCCGTTTCTGCGGGAGAAGTTGGATGAGTACCCGCTGGTTGCGGTGCGCCGCGA
>VAYL01000181.1:0-5136 GCA_005884305.1 Actinomycetota bacterium | reverse complement strand
CGCACCCCTCGTTCTGCGCGACGACCGCGAAGTTCTGGCTGGAGCTCCCCGGCGACTGGCGCCGCGGCTACAAGTGGGAGAACCGCCAGGGCGCGAGGGTCACCGATGTCGGCGGGAACATGCTCGGCCTCCTGAGGGAGCGGGACATTGACTGGTATCCGCTCCTCCGCACCAACAAGGTCAACCCGCACCCGCTTCAGTTCGGCGTCTACGGGGACTTGATCTACCACCACGGCGGCGGCTTCCGCAAGACGGCCGGCGGGCGGGTGTCGTGGATGCCGCATCGCGATGCACTGCGAAAGGGGAGCCTGCGGGGCTGGCTGGCGGCGCGTCTGCCGCGGCGGGGCAGGCTGGGCACTCTGCGAAAGCGGATCGATCCGGTGGTCAAGTACCGAGAGGGGCTCGCGGATCAGCTCGCCGAGATCAACGAGCAAGTCTTCGAGCTGATCAAGCGCGACGGCGAGTTCTACCGGCAGTTGCTCGAGCCTGAGCGAGGCGGCGAGCTCGCCGAGCTCGAGATGCCCTCGTTCGACGGAGCTCGGAAACCCCAGGTTGCGGCTAAGCGGTGATCGGTTCGCGCCTAGCGTCGCTCACGTAGGCGACCGCCGACTCGAACAGTCGCAGCCCGTCGTCGGAGCCGGTGAGCGGATCGACCGCGTGCTCGGGGTGCGGCATGAGACCGACGACGTTGCCGGCCTCGTTCGCGATGCCGGCGATGTCCCGCGCCGACCCATTCGGGTTGTGGCCCGGCGCGTAGCGCAGCACGATCCCGCCCCGAGCTTCGAGCCGGTCGAGGTCGTCAGCCGGGGCGAAGTACCGCCCCGTCTGGTGCTTGACCGGGATCGATAGGCGGTCGTTCGGGCGCAGCTCGCGCGTGAAGGCGCTGCCCGAGCTCTCGACGAGCAGCTCCACCTGGCGGCAGGTGAACAGGAGCGACTCGTTGGTGAGCAGGGCGCCAGGCAGCAGCCCGGACTCGCATAGGACCTGGAAGCCATTGCAGATCCCGAGCACCGGGCCGCCGCGCTCGGCGTGCCTGGCCACCGCCTGCATCGCCGGGGCGAACCGAGCGATCGCCCCGGCGCGCAGATAGTCGCCGTACGAGAACCCTCCCGGGACGACGACCACGTCGATCCCGTCCAGGTCGCTCTCCTCGTGCCAGACCATCCGCGCGTCGCCGACCCGCCGGCAAGCGGCGAGCGCGTCGCGGTCGTCGCAGGAGCCCGGGAACTGCAGGACTCCGAACCTCACTTGGAGACCTCGATCTCGTAGTCCTCGATCAACGGATTGGCGAGGAGCTTCTCGCAGAGTTCCTCGAGCCGGTCGGGATCGTCGGTGTCGAGCTCGACCAGACGCCCCACGCGGACGTGCGAAACACCGTCGAACCCAAGGGCGGGAAGAGCCCCCTCGACCGCCTTGCCCTGGGGGTCGAGGATGCCGTCCTTGGGCCGGATCAGGACCTTGGCTCTCACGCCTTGAGCGTAGTGGTCATGGCGGCGGGCGGGCGACATCGATCGACGTCTGCGATCGAGGTCGTTATACGACCCAAATCGAAGCCATCGATTCGAGAATCGAGCGGCGTCAGCCTCCGGATGATGCGAGCGCGCCCGCTGCCGCCAGTTGCGATCCGAGCCCGCTTCGAAGGTCCGTGTGCGGCTCCCACCCGATCTCCGAGCGGATGCGAGAGGTGTCGGCCAGGGTGCGCTTCACGTCGCCCGCTGCCCGCTCGCCGTAGCACACGTTCAGCGTGCGGCCCGCGAGCTCCTCGACGAGGGCCACCACGTCACGCAGGGTCGACTCGCTGCCGCCGCCGACGTTGTATGTCGCGCCGATCGGGCCGTTGCGCATCGCAGCGATCGTCGCCGCGGCAGCGTCCGCAACGAAGGTGAAGTCGCGCGACTGGCTGCCGTCGCCGTAGATCTCGAACTCGCTTCCGCCGACGAGCGCGGCCACGAGCCGGCTGAACGCCATGTCCGGGCGCTGGCGGGGGCCGTAGACGGTGAAGTAGCGAAGCGCCACGTGCTCGAGGCCAGAGTCTCGGGCGTGCGCGTTGAGAAGGTGCTCGCAGGCGAGCTTCGTCACCCCGTACGGCGAGATCGGGGAGGGCGGCGTGTCCTCGGGCGTCGGATACGCGAGGGCATCCCCGTAGATGGACGACGAGGAGGCGAACACGAGCCGGATGCCGCGGTCGCCGGCAGCGTCCGCGACCGCGTGGCTCGCGAGGATGTTGTCCGATACGTAGGCCTCGAAGCCGGCCCCCCAGCTCGCCCGGACGCCAGGTCTCGCTGCGAGGTGGAAGATGCCCTCAACGCCTTCGAGCGCGTCCTCAGGCACGCCCCCGGAAAGATCGTGCTCGATGAGGCTGAACGAAGAATGCTCTCGCGCAGGCGCGAGCGCCGCCTCCTTCGCCGAGCGGTCGTAGTAGTCGGTGAATGCGTCCACGCCGACGATCTCGCTCCCCTCCGCGAGGAGCGCGTCGGTCAGCGTCGATCCGATGAAGCCGGCGCAGCCGGTGACGAGGTAGCGCGGCACCGGGGGAACTTAGCGGGCGTCAGCGGCCCAGCATCGCGCCGATGCGCCGGCGCAACCCGCGCATCCGGCGCCGGATCCGGCTCCATGGGCGTTCGCGCTCGGCCGTGAGCTCCGCGCGGACCTCCTTGCGCTTTTGGATGTTGCGCTCAAGGCGCTTGTTCTTCTGCTCGATCCGTGCCCGTGCGCGCTTCAGGAGCTTGCGAGCCTGGTCGCGCTGCGTAGTCGCCTCGTCGAGCCTCTCCTGGAGGGACTCGATCCGCTCGCGGTTCCGGTCGCGCTGAATCCCCGTCCAGCGCGACGTCCGCCCAAGGAGCTGCATGGCGTCGAACTCGAGCTGCGCCCGCTCGCGCTGGGCCTCCTCGGAGCGCGCCTCGACCCGCACGCTGCCCGGCTCGCCACCCTCGAGCGGGTCCGGGCACTGCGGCAGCATGGTGGCGAAGCGCTCGTCGCGAACGAGCCGCCCCTCCTCGATCCCCTGGGCCACCTCGGAGTCATCGAGAACCAAGTCCGCGTACACCTCCTCGAGCTTCCCCTGCTCGTAGAGCTCGCGAAGCCGCCTGAAGCGGCCCCAGTCCGGATAGTGGCCCTCGAAGATCGCGACCTCCGTGCGCCGCTTGAACTGGTCAAAGGAGCGCACCGGGAAGTGGAGGATTCTCACGGGCCAGGTCGGCGCCCACACGAGCTTTGTCTCGTCCTCGAGCTGCTGGTCCTCGGAGGGGGCGTCTTCGTCGCCCTCGTCGCGGACCGACCGGTGGACGGCCCGGCCGGGTGGCCGCAGGGTGGATGCGACGTCTCCGTCCGGCCCCTCCAGGGCGACGTCGTGCGGGCCGCGATCGAGGCTGACGACGTTCGGAAGGGCGCGGTGGGCCACCTTGGGCTGCAGGCGAGAACGGGCCTCGCGGACGGTCAGGCGCTCAGCGAAGGTGCCCGGTCCGTCGGGGCACCCCGCGAACTCGACCCGGGGCGCCACCACCACGCCGTAGTCATCCGGAACCGCGCCGAACGTCTCCAGCAGCGAGCCCTCGGCGGGCAGCCAGAACTCATCGGCGTCGGTGTGGATGACCCAGTCCGCTTCCAGATCCGTCGCGGCCATGCGCGCCATGCGCGTGAGCCAGCCCGCGCCGGCGATTCGGTAGTCGGTGCCGGGCTCGGAGATCACCGTCGGAGGATCTCGGGAGTGTCGTCCGTCGAGCCGTTGTCGGTAAGGACGAAGTGCGCGACGCCCAGAGCGTGGTGGAAGCGCAGGTTCGCCTCGAGCACGTCGCCCTCGTCCCGCACCTTGAGCGCCATCACGAGCTTTGGAGGTCCCGCGTCGGCCAAGGTCGGGGGATTCTAGGCGAGGGTTTACGCCGGAACTGCTAGGAATCGGGCGATGAAGCTGGTCATGACCCTGCTGGTCCGCGACGAGCAGGACATCATCGCCGACAACCTCGACTTTCACCTCGCGCAGGGGGTCGACGAGGCGATCGTGACCGACAACGGGTCCGAGGACGCGACGCTCGACATCCTGGCTCGGTACGAGGCTCGTGGCGTCGTGCGGGTCATCCACGAGCCCAGCGACGACTACTCCCAGGGCAAGTGGGTGACGCGCATGGCGCGTATGGCCGCCAGCGACCTCGACGCGGACTGGGTCATCAACGGCGACGCAGACGAGTTCTGGTGGCCCCGATCAGGGACGCTGACGTCCACGTTCGAGTCACTCGACGACAACGTAGGGGTCGTCATCGCGCGCCGGACCAATTTCGTCCCGCAGCCGGAGGACGATCAGCCCTTCTGGGAGCGGATGACGACGCGCGAGCGCGAATCGCTCAATCCCGTCGGGAAGCCCCTGCCGCCGAAGCTGGCGCACCGAGCACATCCGGAGATCGAGGTGGTCCAGGGCAACCACCGCGTGCGCGGGCCGGAGCTCGGCGAGCGTTTGGACGACGGGACCGTCGAGATCCTGCACTTCCCGATGCGCTCCTACGCCCAGTTCGAGAACAAGATCGCCAAGGGAGGAGCGGCGTACGCCAGAAACCGCGAGCTGCCCGAGAACGTGGGCCGGACCTGGCGTCGCCTGTACGAGGTGTGGCAGCGCGGCGAGCTGCCGCAGCACTACGCCGAGAGCATCGTGTCCGATCCGGCCCGCGAGGACCTCCTCACCGACACCCGGCTTCGCGACTACCTACGCGAGCTGAGGCTCAAGGCTGCCCCCGAATAACGCAGGATTTGCTCTACTCGCCGCCGCCCTCCTGGGGCCTACCCGGAGACGTGGCGGGCGCGCCCTCCGCCTTGCGCTGCTTGCGCAGTGCCCGCGCCCGGTTCAGCAGCCGCCGCCCCAGGGTCCGGTTCAGCTTGGCGCGCGTCTCGTCGAGCGTATTGCGCAGCTCGTCGAGCCGCTCGCGCGAGCGGTCGAGCTGGAGCATTGTGAAGCGCTGAGTGCGGCTCATGAGGCGCATCGCGTCGTACTCGACCTCGACCGTCTCCCGAGCCAGGTCCTCGGCATCCGGTTCGACGCGCACCGATCCAGCAGGAGCCCCGCTAAGCGGGTCGGGGCACTGCGGAAGGAGCTTCGCGAAGCGGTCGTCGCGGACCAGCTCCTCCTCGCCGATCGCCTCCTCGATCTGG